>CANPZJ010000077.1 GCA_947588795.1 uncultured Bacilli bacterium | reverse complement strand
TGCTGCTGAAGCTTATATAGAAAGTAAAAAAATATCATATGATAATAAATATACCAAAAAAGATAATGTTCAAGAAGCAATAGATGAATTATATGAGCGAAGTGGATTACATCAAGAAAAATGGGTAGATCCAGAATTAAATGGAGCAGATCCAATATTAAAAGACCCATTAATACCAGTTGAAATAACGCCAAATGGGGATGTATATTATGCCAATGAAAAAAGTGAATGGTATAACTATAGTGAAAAAAGATGGGCCAATGCCGTAATATTAAATGACAATGCCAAAGATAAATATACAACAGGCCAAAAGATATCAAATACAGATATTAAAGGATATTTTGTGTGGATACCAAGATTTAGTTATAAAATGTGGAATGAAGGAAATTATAAAACAGTGATGACTCTATCAAATTTATCGGATGCTCAAAATACAGCATCAGCAGAAACAGCTTTATGGCGAATAACAGGGAATAGTACTAGAATAATTGATGTTAAATTTGGGAGTGCAGATAAAATAGCTAAGATGAGTGAAAGCGAAGCAGCAGTAGGAGAATATTATACTCATCCAGCATTTACTTTAGGAAGCAAAAATTTAAATGGAATATGGGTAGGAAAGTTTGAAACAGGTGGAACTAGTGCAAATGATATGATAGTAAAACCAAATGTAATATCATGGCGAGGAGATAATGTGAAAACATTCTTTGATGCAGCTAGAGGTTTTGTACAAAATTTAGATAGTCATATGATGAAGAATACGGAATGGGGAGCAGCAGCCTATTTATCTCATTCCCAATATGGAATAGGAAATGAAGTAAATATCAATAATGCTAGTGATTTTTATACAGGATATAGTGCTGCGCCAAATACAGATCAAAGTACATATACAGGTGATTTAGCAGCACACACAAATGAATCAAAAACACAACCATGGAATACTCCAGTTGGATACTTAGCATCGACTACCGGAAATATCAGTGGAGTATATGATATGTCAGGTGGTGTTCAGGAATATGTGGCAGCGTGTGTAAAAGACAAGGTTGGTATTAGTGGATTTGCTGATGCAAATGCATTATCAGCACAAGTTACAGCTGGATACATAGATGAATATCCAGCTGATAGCGTAGCAACAATATGGAATAATAGAATATTAGGAGATGCTACAGGCGAAATGGGACCATTTTATAGTTATTATGAAAATAATGGAGCATTTCTTAATCATTCTAGTTGGTATGGCGATTACGCTTATTTCGTTAGTTTAGGTAGCCCTTGGTTTCAGCGTGGTGGCAGTTATGCTGATGGCGTAATTGCAGGACAGTTTTGTACTTCTACATTCACTGGCGAGGCTAATGGTGCCGTTGGTTTTCGACTTATTCTTTCTCCTATTAATTAAAAAATTTTATGGATTAATAAATATAAAGTAAATAATTTTCTAAAATTCAAGTATAATATATTAGAAAATTATTTTTTTACGTGAATTTGACAATTTTTAGTAATTTTGCTATAATTTTCTTGTGGTGCATTATTCTAGTCACCTAACATTGTCTGAAGGTAGGGCTAAAAATCTACCAATAGAAGAGGACACTTTATATATTTGCTTTTTCCGCCCAGGTTAGGGTGAATATATGATTTAAAGTTTAAGGAAAGATTATAATGGCATATAATTCACTTTTCCTTTTACTACGTCGTAATAATAGTAATTCTTGCCGTGCGTGATAATGGGGAATATCATGATTAATTGATTGAAATCATTCTTGCAAAAGCGGATAACGACAATATTGGTGTTTGAGAAAATCTCTAGAATGTACATATTATAAGTATTAAAGTATGGATTAAGTGGCAATCGAGTAATTAGACCGGTAACGCCTAATTGTTTTCTTTAAAGAGAAATCGCTAATGGGTAACTGTTAGTAGAAAATAGAGAAATTCAACTCGACCTAAACCATAAAATTGATTTATAATATACCATATTTTTTTTATTTTTAAGGAGATTTATGAAAAATAATTGGACTTTAAAGGTCTTTTTCTTAACATTAATTTTAGCAATTATATTTAGTTTAGTTGCTAACTATTTAGGTACATTTAATAACATTATTTTAATAATATGTATTATAACTATTATTTTAATAGGAATAATTTTTGATATCATTGGTACTGCTGCTTTAAGCTGTGATGTTAAAGAATTTCACTCAAGAGCAAGTCAAAAAATGAAAGGCGCTAAAAAAGCCATTGATATTGCCAAAAATGCCAGTACTGTCTCCAGTTTTTGTAATGATGTTGTTGGGGATGTCTGCGGTATTATAAGTGGTAGTTTAATTACTGTTTTAGTAGTTAATTTGTTTATTAACAGTGATTTATCATTTTGGAATGTTTTATTTGCATCTTTAACATCGGCTTTCACTGTTGGCGGTAAAGCCTTAGGCAAAAAAATAGCCATAAAAAATGCTAATAGTATCATTTATACTGTTAGCAAAATACTTACCATATTTAAGAAGGAAAAATAGTCATAAACGACTATTTTTCTTTACATTCAAAATGGTTAAAGAATATACCAATATTGATTAAACCACATATTCCAACAATAGCATATACAATATTTGGTAACATAGATTCAGCACCGAATAATGATTCAACTAGATTAAAGTCAAAAAATCCGATTAAACCCCAGTTTATGGCACCAATTACTGTAAATATTAGTGTTGCTTTTTGAAATGTTTCCATCTAACTCACTCACCTTTATTAGTATTATGGAATAAATTTATCTAATTATACATGAATATTTATAAAATTAACAAATATATTTTAATTAGAAAAGGAATGTGGTAAATTTGAAAAGATTAGCGGTAATATTATGTTTTGCTCTTCTACTTTGTGGGTGTGGTAAAGAAGGTAAGGATGATGTTATAAAAGACTTTAAAAATAACATTAATAATAGTAAGTCTTATAAGGTAACAGGTAATATGGAAATTAGTAATGATGAAGAAACATTTACTTATAGTTTAGAAAGTTATTATTTAAAAGATAATTATTACAAAGTTATACTAGTAAATCAAACCAATAATCATGAACAAATTATATTAAAGAACCAAGATGATATTTATGTTATTACACCAGCTTTAAATAAAAGTTTTAAATTCCAAAGCGAATGGCCAGATAATTCATCTCAAGCATATTTATTAGGTAGTATTTTAAAAGATGTCGAAAATGATGCTGAAAGTACGCTTTTAGAAAGTGATAAAGGTTATGTTATTAAATCGAAAGTTAATTACCCAAATAATGCCGAGCTTACTTATCAAAAGATTTATTTAAATAATAAAAAAGTAGTAGAAAAAGTTGAAGTATATAACACTAATGATATTGTTAAAATTAAAGTTGATTTTGAAAATGTTGATTTAAAAGCAGGACTTAATAAAAATGATTTTAAATTAGAAGATTATGTTAAGGAAGAAGAACCAAAAGAAGAAGAAAAGCCTAAAGAAGAGAATCAAACTTGTGAAGATGGTAAGACTTGTGAAAATAAAACTGATACTACTGAACAAAAACAAGATCAAAATAATCAAACTGGAAATACTTCCGAAAATACTACAGAGGGAGATGCAAATACCAATACAAACACTCAAACAAATACGGAAACAGATAAAAAGACAACTAGTATTGAAAACATTATCTATCCATTATATATACCAAGTAATACTTATCTAACAAGTTCTGAAAAAGTAGAAACAGCCACAGGTAATCGAGTAATTCTAACATTTAGTGGTGAGAAAAACTTTGTGTTAATTGAAGAGGCAACAATTGCTAATGATAGTATGGAAATAGTACCAGTATATGGGGAACCATTATTCTTAAGTGAAACAATCGGAGCTTTAAGTGC
>CANPZJ010000076.1 GCA_947588795.1 uncultured Bacilli bacterium | reverse complement strand
CCTTTACTAGTTGCATAAACTAAATCAGCATAATCTTCTCTTATAACTGGCATATTAGTAGGTATTTCAATAACATACATATTATAAATGTTAGTAAATTCTTCTTCTTCTGTTTTAGCAGTACCAGTCATACCAGATAATTTTTTATACATTCTAAATAAGTTTTGGAAAGTAATTGTAGCCATTGTTTTAGTTTCAGTATTAATAGTAACGCCTTCTTTAGCCTCAATAGCTTGATGCAATCCTTCACTAAATTGTCTTCCTTGCATTAGACGACCAGTAAATTGATCAACAATGATTACTTCATCGTTTTGCACTACATAATCAACATCTTTTTTAAAGCCATAATTTGCTTTTAGAGCTTGATTTAAATGATGAACTAAAGCAGTATTATCTAAATCATATAGATTATTTAGATTAAACATCTTTTCAATTTTCTTACTACCTTCAGCAGTTAAAGAAACATTTTTAGTTTTAACATCGATATCATAATCTTCAACATCTTTTAATTTTTTAACAGCCCTATCTGCTTCTACATATAAATTACGTGAATTCATTTGACCTCCGCTTATAATAAGTGGAGTTCTTGCTTCATCAATTAAAATAGAGTCAACTTCATCGATAATACAATAATTAAGAGGTCTTTGTACTCTATCTTCACTTCTTACCACCATATTATCTCTTAAGTAATCAAAACCAATTTCATTATTTGTTGAATACAAAATATCACAAGCATATGCATCTTGTTTTTCTTTTGGACTCATTTCTCTTAAGTTAACACCAACTGTTACACCAAGAAGTTTATAAGCAGGTCCCATCCATTCAGCATTACGGCTAGATAGATATTCATTAGTAGTAACTACATGTACTCCTTCACCAGTTAAAGCATTAACATAAGCTGGGAATATGGTAGTTAAAGTTTTACCTTCACCAGTTTTCATTTCGGCAATATTACCATAATGAATAGCAAGACCACCTAAAAGTTGAACATAGAATGCTTTCTCACCAATTGTACGATAAGCAGCTTCTCTAGCCAAAGCAAAAGCCTCAACTAAAATATCATCTAGTGTTTCACCATTTTTTAGTCTTTCTTTAAATTCTTCTGTTTTCTTCTTGAAATCGCTATCTTTTAGTTTTTGCATTTCTTCATCTAATGCTACTATTTGATCAGCAATTCCTTCGAATCTTTTTAATTCTTTATACTCACTATTTAATAGTCTTTTGAACAGTCCCATAATCCACCTCAAACTATATTATATCACGAGTTTAATATAACTCAAATAAAAAGAAGTCGAAACTTCTTTAATTTCAATAAGAATTATTTATTTAGTTTTTATTGGTAATTCACTTTCTATTTCCAAAAATGGTATTTCTAATCTTCTCAATTCTTTAAATTTTCTTAAATTATCCTCTAAATCTTTTTTGCCAGATTCTAAGGCATTAGCAATTACTTTACCATCAAAAGTTACTGCTATATACCAATCAACACCATAGTTTATTTCGCTTATATCATTTTCCATTACAGATATATTTAATTTTTTATTGATATTTTCAATCACTTGCATTCCTTTTTTATATTCCGCAAATATATCAATACCCTTACGACTTTCAAGAATACTTTTATATATTTTTAAATATTCTTGTTTCTTTTCTTTAATTTGCTCTAATAACTCATAATCTTTTTGCTTACTTCTAGCGTTGGTTAAATTTACTATATTTTGTCTAAGTATTTCTAATTGTTTAATGTTTTCTAAATCTTTTTTACCTATAGTAATATAATATTGTCTTTTTAAATTTGGATAAGAATATGAGTAATCAACTTTTCCATAAGAAATATCATCTAATTTTTTTTCATGATTATGAGCAATTATTTTATGATTTGTATCTAAATTATTATACATTTTATTATATTCATAATTTTTATCATAAACTTTAAATTTATAGTCAAGTGGCACATCGCCTTCAATATAAGCTTCATTTAAATGATGTAAATCGGTAATCATAACAAAATCTATATTATCACCAACTTTTTGACTTTCTTTAATAGTTTCTTCCGCATATTGTTTTAAAAGTTTATGTATCCTATTTGATAATTTAATTGGCAAATTTTCATATGGTGCTTCAATACTATGAATCATTAAAACATTACCATTACGCAAAACTGGTGAAAACATAACTAACTTACCATCTTTATCTTTTATTTCTATACCTCCACCATATTCAGTAGCGGTACAATATTGTAAAAGAGAGCCATCACTGCCTAAATTATCAGCATTACCATTAGGTCTAAAACAACAACCAGTTTTATAACCTGCTGATAAAATATTTCTATCTTGTGGATGAAATACACTTAAAGAATAATCCGCATCAGTAATATTTATATTAGGAAACTTTTTAGCATTTATATTAGTCATATTTCGCGAAATTTCTATGGCTCTTTTAGGAGCTTGTTCAGGATTAGCCGTAAATTGAACATCTCTTCCGACATAATCAAATATATCACTTTGAGCTAAAGGCTCATCTTCTATTCCTAATTCAGGTATTCTTCTAATTTTATCAATATACTCTATAATGTTTTCTATTTGATGAATATTTAATTTAGTTTTTAATTTTGATTTATTTTGAACTTTTAAAAATTCTTCAGAAATAATATCCCATTCATTAAATATTTGACTAAAATAGTGTATATAAAAAACAAATAACCTATTAATTTCACTTTTATAGTTAGATAGTTCTTGATTAATATCTTCTTCTTTTTTTACTTTTTCTTCTTCTGTTAAATCTTGATTTCTCTTTATTTCTTCAATTAATTTATTTATTTCTTGTTCTTTTTCTTCATAATCTCGCAAATAATTTCTAATTGGTGTATTTTTTACTTTATAACTCTCACCAAAAATTAAATTTATTGCCTCATTGTTTAATACTGGTATAAAGCCTTTTCCATCTTTTTGAAAAGTAACATTAGAAATATCAATATCTTTAAAGATATCTACTAGTGATGTAATAGAAATGTTACCATAACTTTTATCTAAATTATCACATAACAAATCTTTAGTTCTTTGATAACCTAAAGTTAAATAAATTTTAAAAGCAAGTTCATATAAAGGATGTTCTATTTGTTCACCCATACCCTTTACTTGTTTACCTTGGGCTTTCTTTTCTAATAAAGAGATAATTTCTTTAATATGTTTCGGATTAGTTTTTTCTAATATATGACTTGGAATAAGATGAGAAAAATCAAAATCTTCATATGTATTAATATCGCCAAATTTTAAAATAAAATCAATTCTCTCTTCATTTGCAGTTATATTATATGGTTGGGCTTTTCTTTCGCCTGCTAATATTTTATCAATTAATAATTCTGTTTTTTCACGATTTCCTATATCCATAGCATATTGGTTTTTAATACGACTTATTAAATAATTACGTTTTTCTAAAATACTATTTGATTCAAAATTACTCTTATCCCACTTGATTATTAATTTTAAGGCAAAAGCAATATTATGAGAATTAACATAACTATAATTATATTTCATAACCTCATCAAAAAATTTTATATATTCTGGCACAGAATTTATTTTAATTTCATCTAAAACTTCTGTAATATTATAATAAATAGCATCTACTGCTAAAAATTTTTCTAAACCCAATTTTTCATATAATACTTGAAGATTTTTTGATTCAAATGCGGAAAATTTAAAATAAGATAAAGCTTCTAAATAATTATTTTCTATACATAAATTTAAGCAATCTTTATCACTTAAAACTAATAAATTATAAAATTCATGTTTTTGAAATAAACTAAAAAAATATTTAATTAAATCTATATCTTTTTCATATAATATAAAGTTATTTAAAGCATCCATATATATTTCAATTAAAGTTGTATTAGTTAAACTATTTAAATATTCTCTAAAATCAGAATTGTTAAATAAATC
>CANPZJ010000075.1 GCA_947588795.1 uncultured Bacilli bacterium | reverse complement strand
TCTGGTGATGCAACATTATCTTTTTTTTCTTCTAAATGTTCCACATCTACTAAACTATAAATATATTCTTTAAACTCACCTAATAAGTTATTTTCAACTAAATCATTATATAAAATGTGACTTTCATTAAAATTATTTAGTAATAAACTAGATAGTAATCCTTCTTTTTCAAGTAATGTTGAAAAAAATTCACGACAAAAATGCATCATCTTTTCGCCATATTTTTTCTTTATTATTTTTAAATCACTATTCATACCCATTATCCCCTTAAATAAATTGTTACTTATCTTATCACAAATACTGAAAAAATCAATATTAATAACATTAAATGTTGATAAAAATGTTATTAACTTTTTCTTATTATTTCTTAATATTTTTATATTTATCAACACTGTTAACAATTACTTTAAAGTTATTAACATTTATTTATGTTAAAAAGTTAATAAAAAATTGTTGAAAATGTTAATAACTTATTTTATTATAGATTTTACCTAGCAAAATAATGTGAATAAAATGTTAATAACTTATGTTAATTAATTTTATTCTTGTATTCAAAATGCATTTAAGTTAAAATGAAATTGGGATATATATGAAGGTGGGTGAGGTAATGAAAACACAAGAACTGTTTCAAAATTTTTTGCAAGAAATAGCTAATCAAGTTAGTCCAGGAACATTCTCTGTTTGGTTTAATGATTTAAAACTTGTTAGCATTGATGATAATGAAATAGTTATTAAAGTACCTCTTCCAGTTCATAAACAAATTATATCAAATTCTTATATGGATATATTAGATGATGCAATATTTTCTTTAACTGGTAAGAATTATGAATTTAAGTTATTAACAGAAGATGAAATAAATGATTTAAATACTAAAATAAATGAAGAAGATACACCTAAAGAAGAAAAACCAGAAGAAAAAATAGTCGAATGGCATACTAATCTAAATCCAAATTTAAACTTTGATAATTATATAGTTGGTGAATCTAATAGACTAGCATTTATATCAGCGATGAATGTAGCTCAATCACCTGGTACGATTAGAAATCCTTTATTTATATATGGGAGAAGTGGTATTGGTAAAACGCATTTAATGCATGCGATAGGTAATTACATTACCCAAAATTCTGATAAAAAAGTTTTATATACAACAAGTAGTGATTTTAGGGATGAATATGTTGATATTTCGAAATTAGAAAAGGGTAAAGAAGCATTAGAATATGCTAAAAATTTTAAAAATAAATATCGCAATGTTGATGTATTAATAATAGATGATATACAGTTTCTAGTAGGATCGGAACTAACGCAACAAGAATTCTTCTATACCTTTGAAGCACTATATCAAAAAAATAAACAGATAATAATATCTAGTGATCGAAGTCCAGATGATTTAAAGAAGATAGAAGAGCGGCTTAGAAGCAGATTTGCTTGGGGACTTCCTGTTGATATTTATCCACCAGATTTTGAACTAAGGTGTGAAATAATTGAACAAAGACTAAATAACTCCAGTATTAAAGATAAGATAAATAGAGATGTTATTGAATATATAGCAAATGGTTGTCCAAATGATGTTAGACATATAATTGGAACAATTAATAGGCTCCTTGCTTATACCGCGATGATGATGCCAAAAGTTATTGATTTAGATTTTGCAATTGAGGCTTTGAAAGATTCCATAAGTGTTAATATCTATCAAGAAAATACAATATCACATATTCAAAATGTTGTCGCAGATTTCTTTAAAATAACAGTAGAAGATTTAAAAAGTAAAAAGAGAAGTAATAACATTGCTAAACCAAGGCAAATTGCGATGTATCTATGCCGGATGGAAACTGATGAAAACTTAGTTAAAATAGGATTTGAATTTGGTGGTAAAGATCATTCAACAGTTATTGCTAGTTGTGAAAAAATCAAAAAAGAATTAAAGAATAATACGAATCTTGAAAATATGTTAAAAGAAATAAAGGCTAAGTTATAAAAATGTGAGAAAAAAATATCAAGATTTTAAGTAAATATAAGAAATAAATTAAATTTATAACAGTTATTAACATTTTAAACACTATAATAAACAAAATAATATTAATAATAAAAAGAAAGAAGGAATTTAAATGAAATTTGTTATTGATAAGAATATTATATTAGAAGGGTTAACTAATGTTACTAGAGCAATAGGAACAAGAACGACTATACCTATACTTAATGGAATTAAATTTGATCTTACTAATGAAGGATTAAGTTTAATTGCTAGTGATTCAGAACTTACTATTAAAGTATTTATTGCCGAAAAAGATATTAAAAAGATAGAGAATACTGGTAGTATGATAATTCAAAGTAAATTTATCTTAGATATTATAAGAAAAATGCCATCAGATATTATTACATTTGAAGCTGAAGATACTAGTAAAATAAAAATATATACAGATAATAATGAATATAGTTTAAATTGTTATGATATTAATGATTATCCACATATTACTTTAGAAGATAGTAAAGAACCTATCACAATTAAAGCTGAAACACTAAAAGATATTATTAATGAAACAGTATATGCAGTATCTACCCAAGAAGTAAGACCATTACTTACTGGTATTAATTTAAAAATATTAGGAGATAATCTAGAATGTATTGCCACTGATTCATATCGCTTAGCTAAGAAAAATTTAAAACTTGATAACATTGTTAATAGTACAATTAATATAGTTATCCCTGGTAAAAGTATTAGTGAGTTTGAAAAAATGTTAACAACTGAAGGTGATGTTATTATGCATATCTTTAGTAATAAAATATTATTTAAATATCATAATATAGATTTTCAAACAAATTTATTAAGTGGTACTTATCCTGATACAAATCATTTTATACCTAATGAATTTGCTTATATGATTAACTTAGATTTAAAAGCATTTAATGATGCAATTGATAGAGCTTCTTTACTTGCTCAAAGTAAAGATAAAAATATTGTTAGAGTAGTTATAGATAGTAAAAAAATGACTATTACATCAAGTGCTAGTGAAATAGGTAAAACTGAAGAAAATTTAGCTATTGAATGTAGTAATAAAGAAAAATTAGAAATATCTTTCTCATCTCGTTATATGCTTGAGGCATTAAAAGTTATTAAAGATGATAATATATTATTATTAATTAATAGTGATGATAAACCTATTTTAATAAAATCAGTAAAAGATGAATCATTAATTGAACTTATTTTACCGGTTAAAACATATTAAAAATAGAAGGGAGTTTTGGTAAAAATGTCTAAAAATAGTGTAAATCAAGAAATACATAATGTTAAAAATGCTTCTTCTTATAATTTTGAATTATTAAAAATGGAAAAATATGATACTAATTATTTAATAGAAAGAAAAGAATATAAAAGATTTTTAGAAGAATTAATAAATCATTGGAATTCTTACTATTATAAATTTAAAAATACCAAAGAGAAAGATTATTTTAACTTTAATACTTATCGTTATGATGAAATTTATCCGTATATTAGTAATTTTTTAACAAGTTATAATTTAGGAAATATAAAAGAAGCAGATACAGTTAATTTTGAAGATGGTGGTAAAAAAATAATTATTGAATTTCATTGTACTACTAAAGAATTAGTAAGTGCAATTTATCAAGAGTTACAAATGCTAGATTATTATAAAAAATCAGTTGAAAGTGTTAAAAAAGATTATCAAGAATTTTTAGATAGAGATAAAGATAGATATGCTAAATTAATTTCTTATGAAAACTTATGCTTTTTGTATAATAGTGGCTATATTTCTAAAAAAAATCTAGATATGATACCTGCTAATATATTATATAGAGTAGTTAAATTAATTGAAAAAAATAATTTGTTTATAACAAATGAATTAAATAATATAGATATAGAAAATTATATTCAAGCACTATTAAATATTGGACTTACTCCAGAAATGATAAAATTTATTACTAATTTTGAAGAAGAATATCGT
>CANPZJ010000074.1 GCA_947588795.1 uncultured Bacilli bacterium | reverse complement strand
ATTATGATTACCCATAATATGGAAATTGCTAAATATGCCGATCGCATTATTAAATTAGAAGATGGGAAAATTGTCTAAGGGGTGAAATAGATGAATTTGTTAAAGAAATTAACTAAGAAAAATCTTCTTTTAAATAAGAAGAGAACTATTGTCACCATTATTGGCATTATTTTATCGGTTTCGCTTATCACGGCAGTATCATCACTATATGTTAGTTTAATTAACTCTTTAATATCATTTGAAACAAGTGAACAAGGAAACTTTCATGTAGCTTACTTTGATGTACCAATAAATGATTTAAAGAATTTTCAAAATAATCGAAGTATTGAAGAGATATTCTTAACTAAAAATATTGGCTATGCTAAACTTAATAATTCAAAAAATCCGAATAAGCCTTATATTTTTATTAAAGGATTTTCCCAAAACTCTTTAGAAAATTTAGGTGTTAAATTAGTAGATGGAAGACTACCTCAAAATGAAGGTGAAGTAGTAATTCCAACTCATCTTAAAACTAATGGCAGAGTAACTTATAATATTGGTGATACTCTTACTTTAAATGTGGGTGACAGAGTATCTAGTGATGGTACTATTTTAACGCAAAATGATCCTTACATACCAGATGATTCGACAGAAGTTATAGCTGATGTTAATGGTAAAATATTAGAAAGTAATGATTATAGTAAAAGTAATGAAGATATTACTAATACGAAAAGTATTACTTATAAAATAGTAGGTATTATTGAAAGACCACCTTATAATATTGAAAGTTATTCTGCACCAGGTTATACTTTTATTACTTTAGAAAAAGATAATGAATTTAATAATAATGTTGATGTATATGCTAGATATACTAAAAGTGGAATTAAAAATAATTTAAAAATTACGGCTGGTATTTTAGGCTTTGATGAAGATTTATTTGTTCTTTATCATAGTGGTGAAGTATTATCAGAATCAGAAAGTGATAAAATACTTTATGAAATAGATCATACTAAGTACAAATTTCAAGAAAATAATTATTTAATAAAATTAGAAAATGATCCGATTAAAGATTCTAGTATAGGTGGTTTAGGAGTAGTAGTAGCTATTGTTTGCTTAATTATTATTGTTACTTCTGTATTTTGTATTAAAAATAGTTTTGATATTAGTGTATCTGAGAAGACAAAACAATATGGGATGCTTCGAAGTATAGGAGCAACTAAAAAACAAATTAGGAAAAATGTCTTTTATGAAGCAGGTATTTTAGGTTTAATTGGTATTCCTTTAGGTATTTTAGCTGGTCTATTTGCATCATACATCCTAATTATTGTTTCTAATTATTTCCTTTCTACGGCAATTAATGGTAGAATGTTAACTTTTTCATTCTCAATTATTTCTATTATTTTAGCTATTATTCTTGGTATTATAACTATTTATCTATCTGCTATTAGAAGTGCTCATAAAGCCGCTAAAGTATCCCCAATTGAATCAATTAGAAATAGTGCGGATATTAAAATAAAAGCAAAAAAGATAAAATGTCCTAAAATTATTAAGAACTTATTTGGCATAGGAGGAGAAATATCTTATAAAAATTTAAAGAGAAATAAAAGAAAACATCGCACTACCGTAATTTCTATTGTAGTATCAGTTGCTACTTTTATTGCCTTATCTTCATTTATGAATATGGCATTTGATACAGTAAAAAATCAATTTAAAGAAGAAGATTTTAATATTTATGTTTACTTAGAAAGTAGTGAAGCGGTTAAAAAAATCCCTGAAATAACTAGTTTAGATAATGTAGAAGAATATGCTATTCAAAGAGAATATCAAGCTGAAATTCAAAATGTTAAAATTAATAAAAAACATCAAGATTTAACGGGATATAATAATGATACTTATCGAGATCTTCGTATTATGTCCATAGGTAATGAAGCATATCAAAAATATCTTAAAAAGTTAGGTTTGAAGTACGAAGATGTTAAAGATAAAGGTATTCTACTTGATAGAGTATTATATTCTTTAAATAATAAAGATTATCGATACAGAATGTATGATTATAAAAAAGGTGATGTTATTTCATTTATCGGTAATGATAAAAATTTTGATTTACCACTTGCCTTAATAACTGATGAGAATCCATTTAGTTTAAGTACAAGAGAATACGAAAGTATTGTTATTGTTAGTGATGAATTATGGGATAAATACTATACTTTAGATGATCGAGGATATCTTTATATTAAATCGAATGATGCCTCTAAATTACAAGATAATATTGATGAAATATTAAAAGATGATGACTATTATTTAAATAATACGGAAGAAGATTATAATATGATGCATAATTTATTTACTTTAATAGGTATCTTCTTATATGGTTTTATCATTGTTATATCTTTAATTGGTATTACTAATATTTTTAATACTATTACTACTAGTATGGAATTAAGAAGACAAGAATTTGCCATGTTAAAATCAATTGGTATGACTAAAAGAGAATTTAATCGGATGACTAGATTAGAAAGTATCTTCATGGGCTTAAAATCATTATTGTTTGGTATTCCCATTGGTTTAATATTATCATATTTAATATTTATGGCTTTAAAAGATGAAACTGGTATTTATAATATTCCAATAAAGGCCATACTAATTACAATTATTTTTGTATTCTTACTTATTACTTGTATTATGAAATACTCAATGAGTAAAATAAATAAACAAAATACCATTGAAACAATTAGAAATGAGAATATTTAAAAAGGGTTATTCCCTTTTTTTCTCATCTGTTATAATATAATAAAAAAATGAAAGGAAATATTATGCATATTTTATTAATTGAAGATAATGACACTATTATTAAAGGTCTTACATATTCTTTAGAAAAAAATAATTATGAGTTAATAGTAAAGAAAAATGTTAAAAGTGCTAAAGAATATTTATTAAATAAAAATTTAGATATAGCTTTAATTATTTTAGATATAACTTTACCTGATGGTGATGGTTTTTCCCTTTTTACCAGTGTTATAAAAATGCAAAAAATACCAACTATATTTCTAACTGCTAAAGATAGTGAAGAAGATATTGTAAAAGGCTTAACTCTAGGAGCAGAAGATTATCTAACCAAACCTTTTAGTTCGAAAGAATTACTAGTTAGAATGGAAAAAATATTAAGTAGATATAATAAAAATAATACTATTACGGTTAAAGATATTACTTTTGATTTTGCTAAAATGGAAGTATTTAAAAATAATAAATTAATTGATTTAACATCACTAGAATTAAAAATATTACATCTTTTATTTTTAAATATTAATAAAGTAGTAACTAGAAGTACTATTTTAGATAAAATTTGGGAATGGACTGGTAATGATGTTGATGATCATACCATAACTGTTTATTTAAAAAGAATTAGAGAAAAACTACAAACAGATATAATTATTACAATAAAAGGAATTGGGTATAGGATAGATGAAAAATAAAATTAATTTTAAAAAGTATTTAATAGAAACATTTATTATAAGTATTATTATAAGTATTGTTTTTGTTTGTTTAAATATATATGAATATAATGTTTATAAACAAAATTTTAATAATAAAGTAGCGTTAATAATTAGTAAAGTAAAAGATAAATATCCGCTTGTTGATAATAATGATATAGTAGAAATATTAAATAATAAAGAAAAGACAAATGATTTATTTAAAGAATATGGTATTTTAGAAAGTGATTCTTATATTTTAGAAAATAAAGATGCCTTTAATATTTTTTTGATTATTAATATTAGTTATCTTATTATAAGTATCATAATTATTTTATTTATCTATTTACATTATGAAAAAAATAGAAGAAAAGAAATAAAAGAAATTACTAAATTAGTAGAAAGAATTAATAATAGTGATTATCAAATTAATTTAAGTGATTTAACCGAAGATGAATTATCAATCCTTAAAAATGAAATTTATAAAACTACAATTATACTAAAAGAAAGAGCGGAATTAT
>CANPZJ010000073.1 GCA_947588795.1 uncultured Bacilli bacterium | reverse complement strand
ATATATGAATGAAGAAGTTACTTTACTAACAAATGAACAAGTCTTTGGTGAAAATAGATTAGATGTAATAAAAAGAACAAACAAAGTTTGTAGACCAACTGACTTTGCTGTGGCTTTAGGTTGTTCTACTTTTTATAATTCAAATGAAACCTTTCCATATTCGGGCGTTTATAATTCAAATGAAACCTTTGCATATTTGAGTAATTATTATTTATCAACTCCAGGTGAAAATGGTAATGTTCAAATTGCTGGGTATCATACCAATGGTTTTGTAAATGCTGGTGATAGGTCTGTTGGAATTCGTCCTGTTATATCATTTGCAAATTTAACCGGTAAATTACCATTTAAAATAGATTATACCGATGAAACATGGAAAGAGCGTTATAATCTATATAGAACATTTTATTTGGAATATCCACAACACATAGAAAGATATTTTGAAACGCTTTTAGATATTAAATATCGTGCAGGAACATTAAAAAAGACTGGTAAAATATGGACTACAGATTCATTTAGTTGGATTAACGATAGAGATTCATTTAAGCCAAATGAATATGAAGAATATGAATTTTACGGTAAAAGATATATCCGAGTGATGTATAAAAATGAACGTCGATTTTGGGGTTTTAATGGTCGATATTATTGGGTAGAGGTATCTCCAATTGAATGGTATGTAGATATGGATACCAAACTTTTAATAAGCAAACACGTATTGGCTTCAGGAATAAGATTTTGTGACAATGGAATGTATAATGGCGATTTTAAAAACACAGAAATGTATACTTTTTTAAATGATTATTTTGCTAAAGATATTTTTGATATGCAAAAGAGAGATATTAAAATTGATCCAATTGATGAAGAGATGGTAAATGTACTTAGAAAAGTAAGAAGTCGTCTGCCATAATTTGAAATAATATATATAAATACATAGTAAATTTTTTACTATTGATATTTCTTTTGCAAAAATTTGTTAAGTAGTGTTAATTAACTTGTATAAATACAAGTTTTTCTTTATAATTAAAATAGGTGATAGTATATGGACTTAAAATATGTTTCAAAAAATGTAGATGATACTTTAACTTTAGCAGAAAATATTGAAAGTGAAAAATTTCCTGATATGGTTATTTGTTTAGAAGGTGAACTTGGCAGTGGCAAAACTGTTTTTGTTAAAGGTTTTGCGAAAGCTTTAGGACTTGAAGATAATATAACTAGCCCAACTTTTACAATAATAAAAGAATATCCAAACGGTGAACTACCTTTATATCATATGGATGTTTATCGACTTGATGAAGTAGAAGAAGATATTGGTATTAAAGACTATTATAAAAAAGGTGGTGTTACCATTATTGAATGGGCTGATCTAATACAAAAAGATCTACCTGAAGAAAGATTAGAAATAACATTTAAAATAATTGATGAAAATACCAGAGTTTTAGTATTTAATCCGATTGGTAAAATATATGAAGACTTATGTGAGTCGGTATTGTAGGTGATGAAGATGAATTTATTTATAGATACACATTTAAATGATGTAGTTATTATTTTAGAAGAGAATGGTAAAATAAAAAGAGAAAAGATTTTAAAAGATGTACCAGAAAATAGCAAAGTAATTATGCCAACAATAAAAAAAGTGTTAGCTAAAGCAACACCTGAATCTATAATTGTTGTTAATGGTCCAGGTTCTTTTACTGGAGTTCGTCTTGGTGTAACAATTGCTAAAACACTAGCTTTTACTATGGATAAACCAATTAGAACAATTACATCTTTAGAATGTTTAGCAGTAAGCACAGAAGAAAGTGAAAAAATAGTTGCATTTAGCGATAAAAACGGTTATTATATTGGCATATTCGATAACGAATATAATTTAGTCGGCAATTATGAATACTTATCTAATTCAGAATATGAGGAATATAGTAAAAATTATCAAGTTTTAACTGATATTAAACTTGATTATAGTAAGATTATTGCATATGCTCTTACCAAAAAAGAACTAAATCCTCATGAAGTAAATCCAATTTATGTTAAGAAAATAGCTGTTGAAAAATAATGATTAGAGAAAGTAAATTAGAAGATTTAACTAAAATTAATGAATTAGGAATGAAATTAATTCCTAATTTTATTGCAACTTATAATATTAAAGATTATTTAACTAATGATAAATACATAATTTTGGTTAGTGTAGTTGATAATATTAATGCCTTCTTAATAGTATTAAAAAACATTGATACATATGAAATAGAAGCGATATATGTTGATACAAATAGTAGAAGAAAAGGTATTGCTACAAAATTACTTAATTATTTAGAAGATCATTATTTAAATAAAAATGATGTTATTTTATTAGAAGTTGCTGTTAATAATGAAAATGCTATTAAATTGTATAAAAAATTTGGTTTTAATATAATAAACACAAGACATAAATATTATAAAGATATTGATGCCTATGTTATGAAAAAGGTGAAAGAATGAAAGATGTTTATATTTTAAGTGTAGAGACTTCTTGTGATGAAACGAGTATTGCTATTGTTAAAAATGGGACTGAAGTAGTGGCGCTTACTATTTTAACCCAAATGGATACGCATGCTAATTTTGGTGGTGTTGTACCTGAAATAGCATCAAGAATGCATACGGAAAATATTACAATGGTATTAGAAGAAACATTAAATAAAGCTCATATGAAAGTAGAAGATGTTGATGCCATTGCTGTAACTTATTGTCCTGGACTATTAGGATCTCTATTAGTAGGAGTAGAATTTGCTAAAGTATTATCTTATGTTTATGATAAACCTTTAATTAAAGTGAATCATCTAATTGGTCATATTTACGCTAATAAAATTGATCATAAGATGGAATTTCCAGTTCTTGCCCTTGTAATAAGTGGAGGTCATACTGAAATTATTAAAATGACAGGTGATTATGAATTTGAAAAATTAGGCGAAACTGAAGATGATGCTATTGGTGAAGCTTTTGATAAAGTTGCCAGAGTAATTGGTCTTCCTTATCCAGGTGGACCTAATATTGAAAAATTAGCAAGAGAAGGAAGTGATACTTATAAACTTCCTAAACCAGTAATGGATGATACTTATAACTTTAGTTATAGTGGCCTTAAAAGTAGTGTTATTAACTTAGTTAATAATGAACGACAACGCGGAAATGAAATTAGAAAAGAAGATTTAGCTTGTTCTTTTCAAACAACTGCAGTAGAAGAATTAACTAGAAAATTAGAACTAGCTTTAAAAAATACTGGTATCAAAAATGTTATAATTGCTGGTGGTGTATCTGCCAATAAATATTTAAGAGGTCAAATCCAAGAATTATGTGATAAATATGATGCTAAGTTGAATTTACCAGAATTTATTTATTGTACTGATAATGCGGCGATGATTGGTGCAGCAGCTTATCCATTATATTTAAAGAAAGATTTTACGGATTTAGAATTAAATGCCAAATCAACTTCATCTATTTGCTAGTATTGGAAACGATTGTTACCAATGCTTTTTTTTAGCATAAAATACAGTGTATCATTTTACAAAAGAACAAAAGTATGATATAATTATATCGTTACTTGGGGTAGTTTGGTTTCGACATGTAAAAACTAGAAATGATTGCAAGTGGTAGGCATACCTTAAATGCACAAAAAAAATAAATAACGAAACTAATTATAGTTTTGCGACTCCTCAATACGCTTAGGATAGCGTAGGAGTTATCTTATATTAACTTTTCTTATAGAGTTGTATAAGGTTCATCAAATATAAGATATATTATTTTATTTGATTAATGTAAAATAACGAATACTAAATTAATCTTGTTATATAGAAAATGGGTTGGAGTTGTCTATATAATAAAATAAATTCCAACTAAACTTGTAGATATTGTTTAATAGATTACATTGGACAGGAGTTCGAATCTCCTCTACTCCACCATTAATGTTAGTTAAGTTTGATAAAAATCAAACTTTTTATATACTATAAATTACTTTTAAGGGTTGTAATTAT
>CANPZJ010000072.1 GCA_947588795.1 uncultured Bacilli bacterium | reverse complement strand
GGAGAATTAAGATGTTATATATTAAGTTAGATATCCAAAGATTTGCCCATGTTAAAGCGCAAGGTTCAACAAGAAATGGTAGAGATTCTGCTGGCCGTAGACTTGGTGCTAAAGCTAGTGATGGTGAATTAGTTTCTGCTGGTTCAATTTTATATCGTCAAAGAGGAACTAAAATTTATCCAGGAACTAATGTGGGAATGGGTAAAGATCATACATTATTTAGTAAAATAAATGGTGTAGTTAAATTTGAAAGATTAGGCAGAGATAAAAAGAAAGTAAGCGTTTACGAAGCATAAGTAAATGCTTTTTTTAATTCATAAAAAAATTCCATAAATGGAATTAATCATCAAATTTAGCATCGACATAATAAATAGGTCGTCCTTCTTTAAAATATTGCTTTTCAAAATCAGTCATTATATTTTTAATGGGATTTTCATCATGATGTAAATCAAGACTAACTCGCTCAAATACATACCAATATTTTGATAGACTTTCGAGTGAATAGGCAAATAAACCTTTATTATCAGTTTTTAAAATAATATGTTTATTCTTTTTAAAAATCTTATCATATAATTTTAAATAACTTTCATGTGTAAATCTATTTCTCTCATCTCTTCTTTTTGGCCAAGGCTCAGAAAAAGTTAAGTAAATTGTGGTAATTTCTTTACCAAAAATTTTATCAATATCTCTTGCATCAGCATTAATAAGTTTTAAATTATTTAATTTAGTATTTTGTAATCTTTCGGTAGCCATAACCATTTGAGATGCATATAATTCTAAACCAATAAAATTCTTGTCAGGATATTCTTTCGCCATATTAATGATAAAATCGCCACGACCCATTCCAAGTTCTAAACATATTGGATTATTATTACCAAATAAATCATGCCATTTATTTTTATATTTAGTCGGATTTTTAACTAAATAGGGACTTTTGGCAATAATGGTATCAGCATTTTTAATTACGTTATATTCCATAGTATCACTTCCTTGTTTATTGTATCATAAAATTATAAAATAATTAACTAATTTACTTATTAAATTAACCATGATATAATTAGAGTAATAATAGGAGTTATGTGTGATGAAAAAGTTTTTTACTAGTTTATTTTTATTTGTTTTATTATTAATACCTAATGTAAGTAAAGCTGCCATTACTTGTAGTACTGATAAACATAGTGCTGAAGCAAGCATTGATAAAGAGAAAATTAAAATAGGAGAAACGACACAAATTGATGTAAAAAGTGATGATATTTATCAAGTAGAATATAAAATAGCTCCAAAAGAGTTTGCTGCTGTAAATAATAATGGATTAGTAAAAGCAATTAAAGATGGAAGTATTAAAATAAATTTAACTATAAATTTTTTAAAAGAAAATGATGAAATAGATGATTCTTGTAAAATATCAATACCATTAGAAATAGCATCTAATGACTCTAGTTTAAAAAAATTAACTTTAGAAGAATTTGATATAAGTTCAATATTTAAAAGTAATAAATTGGATTATGAAGTTAAATTACCATATAAATATGATAAAATTAATATAATAGCAGAAGCAAATAGTGGTACTGCTAAAGTTACTGGTAATGGTAAAAGATATTTAAATGAAGGAAATAATGAATATAATATTGTTGTTACTGCGTCTGATGAAACATCTACTACTTATAAAATTACAATTATAAGGGATGAAGCAAATGATGATGCTACATTAAAAAATTTAGTAATAGAAGGGTTTGTTTTAAATCCAAAGTTTAAAAGTGATATTTATAAATATAATTTAGAAGTAGGAAAAGATATAGAAGAAATTACAATTAAAGGAGAACCTACATATGAGTATGCTAAAATTTATGGCACAGGAACTTTTAGATTAGCAACTGGTATTAATACTTATTACATAAAAGTTACTGCCGAAAATGGTAATGAAGTAAAATACGAAGTTATTATTAATAAAAATTTAGGATCAAGTAAATTAAATAGTCTAGAAATTAAAGATTATAATTTAGAGCCTCAATTTGCTAGTGATATATATACTTATAATTTAACCGTTAAAAATAATGTGAATTCTCTCGATATTAAAGCTTTAGCAAGTGAAGATGATCAAGTTGAAATACTTGGTAATGAAAAATTTAAAGATGGAAAAAATGAAATAATAATAAGAGTTACAGGTAATGATAAAACTAATACTACTTATAAATTAATTGTAAATAAATTAAGTAAAGAAAAAGAAACAATTATTAAGAAAAATAATATTTTAACTAATGTATTATTAATAATTTTTATTATATCAATTATTATTATGGCGAGCTGTATATTTATATTTATAAAAAGAAATTATAAAAGAAAAATCTTTTTGGATTTAAAAAAGAAGAAAAATAAAAAAAAGAATAAAAGGTGATTTAAATGTTTGGCAAAATACTTTATATAAGTGATAATATTGCTCATGTTGAAAATAAAATGAGTAGAGAAGTAGTAGCAGACTTAATGAATGTTCATGTTATTTTTGAAGCTCCAAATCAAAGAATTTTAGGAGAAGTAATTGAACTTAATGATGATGTCATTAAAATAAGATTCCTAGGAGAATACCAAGACAAAAAATATTTAAATGGTGTACTTAGAAAGCCAGCTTTAAACTCCGCTATTAGAGTTATTAATGGCGAAGAATTAATGGAATTAGTTGGTACTTATACTGATAAATCATTTATTTTAGGTAATTCGGCCATATATAAAAATTTTAAAGTATGTCCTTCAATAAATGGTCTATTTTCTAATCATTTAGCCATATTCGGTAACTCTGGTTCTGGTAAATCTTGTGGGGTTGCTAGAATTGTCCAAAATATTTTTGCTAATAATGCGATGAATCCCATTAATGCTAATCTATTTATTTTTGATGCTTATGGAGAATATAAAAATGCTTTTTGTAAACTTAATGAGATGAATCCTAATTATCAATATAAATTTATTACCACTAACCCAAAAGTTGAAGATGGTGATTTTTTACTAGATATTCCGCTTCACTTACTTAATTTAGATGACTGGGCACTACTTTTACAAGCATCTAATCACTCACAACTTCCTATTATTGAAAATACCATTAAACTAGCTAGAATTTTTAGCCAAGAAAATGAAGAGAGTAGACGACTTAAAAATCATTTAATTGCGAAAGCTTTACTTGCTGTTTTATTTAGTAGTGAAACTACTGCTAATAAGAAAAATGAAATATTTCAAATAATTGAGGTATGTAATACTCCTGAATTTAATTTTAATTCCGAAATACCTGGTGTAGGCTATACGCGAATATTTTCTGAATGCTTTGAAATAGATTCTCATGGTAATTTTGGTGAAAGTGTTTTGATTACTGATTATATTTTAAAACATATTTTAGATGATACCGTAGAATTTCCTGAACCAGAAGGCGCATACTATACTTTAAAAGATTTTGCTAATGCCATGGAATTTACACTAATTAGTGAAGGATTTCAAAATAATGATAATCTTTATAGTGATGCTATTATATTGAAAGTAAGACTTAATACTATTATGACTAGTAAAGTAGGAAGTTATTTTACTGGTAATAAATATATACCAATAAATGAATATATAAGTAATTTAATTTATAAAAATGGTGTTAAATCACAAATAATTAATATAAACTTAGAAGATATTGATGATGTTTATGCTAAAGTAATTGTTAAAATATTCTGTCGTTTGATGTTTGAATATTCCAAAGGTCTAGAACAAAGAGCAACAATTCCTTTCCATTTATTCTTAGAAGAAGCTCATAGGTATATTCAAAAAGATAATGATACTTTCTTAATTGGTTATAATATTTTTGATCGTATTGCTAAAGAAGGACGTAAATATGGCGTAATACTTGATATTATTAGCCAAAGACCTGTTGAAATATCTGATACAGTTATTGCTCAATGTTCAAATTTCTTAATTTTCAAAATGACACACCCATTAGATATTAAATATATTGAAGAAATGCTTCCGAATATTTCTAGTGATATAGTTGAAAAACAAAAAGTATTACAACCAGGTACTTGTGTTGGTTTTGGAGGAGCATTTAAAATACCTATGATAGTCAAACTTGATATGCCAAATCCAATGCCATATTCATCTAACTGTAATGTCTCTAATTGTTGGAGTGCTGCTAAAAGCAATTAAACATTATTAATTAAAAAGTCAAGTGCAACTTTTAGAATAATCAACAATAAGTAATAAATGCGGTTTTATGCCGAGAAAA
>CANPZJ010000071.1 GCA_947588795.1 uncultured Bacilli bacterium | reverse complement strand
TTAGCGAAAAGATATTATAGATTATTCATATGTCTTTTTCAATGTTGTTGTGTTGCACTTCATTTTTAAATTAACATTGTTATCTTTTTTTGACAAGTCCTACTAAATTAGTTATAATATAATGTTAGAAGGTGAATATAATGAAGAGATTTATTAATTATTCAATTAGATTTTCTGCTATTATTCTTTTTGTTGTTTTATCTTCGAGTTATGTTCATATTATTGAAACAAAAAGTTATAGTGATAATGTTAATAAAAATGTTAATTTATCTACCATGGCTTTAAAAGTAGATGAATTTAAAGAAAACGATATATATAGTACTAAAGATACATTTACTGGTGATTTAACTGGTTATGTTTATAATTGTCCTTTATGTGGTGGTACTTTAGGATGCAAGCCATCTTATGATATATCTGGCTATAAAACTACTTATGATGATGAAGTGTATGGCCGTGTTCGAATTGTGGCATCTTCATCTAATCTTCCATGTGGTTCAATTGTTAGAATTTATAGTAAGAGAATTTCTGAAGAGCCAACTATTGCTATTGTTCTTGATCGCGGTGTTCGTGGTAATTCTTTAGATTTATTAAGTGAATCAAATGAATATGCTTATAACACGATTGGTCGAAGTGTAATTACTTATGATGTATTGCGATTTGGTTATGGCACAAAGAAGAGTTAAAAATGCACGCTAAAAAAAGTTTAGGTCAAAATTTTTTAATTGATACAAGTGTTATCCAAAAGATTAGTGATAACATTCATGTAACAAATGATGATTTAATTATTGAAATTGGCCCGGGTATGGGTGCTTTAACTTGCGTACTTAAAGGAAAGAATGCTCATTTAATTTGTTATGAAATAGATACTGATTTAAAATTATATTTAAATAAATACGAAGATGATAAAACTAAAATAATTTATCAAGATATTTTAAATAGCAATATTAAAGAAGATATTAAAAATATTAATTATAATAAATTATATATTGTTGGTAATTTACCTTATTATATTACAACCCCAATTATAAAATATTTAATTGAAAGCAATTTAGATATTGAAGAAATGATATTTATGGTGCAAGATGAAGTGGCAAATCGTTTTTCAGCACAACCTAAAAATAAAGATTATGGTAGTATCACTTTATATTTAAAATATTATTTTAATATTACTAAATTATTTAAAGTAAGTAAAAATAGTTTTAATCCTATTCCCAAAGTAGAAAGTGCTGTTATTAAACTAAAAAGGAGAATAGATAAACCGAATGTATTAAAGAACGAATATTTTAAATTAATCAATGATAGTTTTAAAATGAAAAGAAAGACTTTAAAAAATAATTTAAGTGATTATGATTTTACTAAAGTTAAAGAAGTATTAGATAAGTATAAGTTACCAGAAAGTGTAAGAGCAGAAGAACTTTTTGAAGAAGTATTTGTGGATATAATAAATAATTTGAAAGGATGATTATATGTTTAATTATGATTTTACTAAAAACAAAGAAAAAGCAATTTATGAAGATCGAAATGTTTTATTAGATATTAATAACAAAGAATATAATTTAGCAATGATTATAACTAATAAAAATATTTTACTTTTTAATGACGCTAATAAAAATAATATTTTAAGAGGAAGAGGTATAGCTATTCAACCTGATTATTTATTAGAATTATCTCTACCACTTAATAAAATAAATTATGTTATTGAGGAAGGTAATACTTATATAAATTGCAAAGAAACAGAAGTAATAATATATAATTTTGATTTAACAAAAGTTATCTAAGAAGAGTTTTATCTTCTTTTTTTAATAAAATTTTCATATACTTTACTGGTGATATGTTTGGAAATTAATAAAGGGGATTTTGTGACCAGAAAAAGTTACAACAATGATACAGTTTTTAAAGTTATTAATATAAAAAATGGTATTTATTATTTAAAAGGTGCGGAAGTTAGATTATATGCTGATAGCGAGTATTCAGATTTAGTTAAATGTGAAGAGCCGAAAGAAGAAAGCTATAATGATGATGTACGAAGTTCTAAAATAAAAGAAAAAGATGATTATTTTTATTTGCCTGGTAAAATATTACATATTGATGGGGATAATGAATATTTAGAAAAATGTTTAAAATATTATAAACATATTGGGGTATATGCTATTGGCAAAAAAATTAAAGAAGAAGATATGTATGAACAAGTTGGCTTACTTTTAAAAGAATATAAACCAGATATATTAATTATTACCGGTCACGATGCATTAAAAAAAGGTGAAAGTATTACTAATTTAAATAGTTATAAAAATACGAAAAACTTTATTAAAGCAGTTAAAGCGGCCAGAAATTATGAAAAAAGTCACGAAAAATTAGTTATTATTGCTGGTGCTTGTCAAAGTAATTATGAAGAATTAATTAAAGCAGGAGCAAATTTTGCATCAAGCCCTAAAAGAGTAAATATTCATGCTTTAGATCCAGCTATTATTGCCGTTACTATTGCTCTTACCGAAAGAAACAAAGAAATAGATTTAAAGAAAGTGTTAGAAAAAACTAAATATGGTAAAGATGGTATGGGTGGCATTATTGGTAATGGCCTTATGTATGTGGGGTATCCAAGATAATGAATATAGATCTAGTTAGACAAAAAATAGAGAGTAATTTAAATAAAAGAGTAATAGTTACTGTCTATGGCCTTCGCAATAAAATAAATCGTTATGAAGGTACTTTATATAAAACTTATCCTAATATTTTTTCGATAATTTATGAAGGTGTAGAAAAAAGTTTTTCTTATAATGATTATATAACTGGTGATATTAAAATAAAATTTATCTAAAAAGAGTTGAAAAAATCTTGCCAATGTTTTACAATTAAAGTAGCTTGTGAGTAATCAAGAATAGGAGTGATTGTATATGGAAATTACAAAAGTAAGAGTTCACAAAGTTGAAAGAGAAGGGTCTAAAGTCAAAGGTTATGCTACAATAACTATTGATGATTGCTTTGCCGTAAGCAATATTAGAATTATTGAAGGAGAAAATAGAATGTTCTGTGCTATGCCAAATGATAAAATTGGTGAAAACAAATTTGTTGATGTAGCACATCCTACTAATCAAGAAACTAGAGAAATGATCGAAGAAAAAATTCTTGCTGAATACAACAATCCAACAGAAGATTAATTAAGTATTTTAAATAGTGCCATATATGCTTTTGGTACTATTTTTTTATTTGTAATCATAATATTTTCTAGGAGGAATTATGGAAAGTGTTATGGATTTAAATAATTATGGTAGCCATGAAATAAAAGTAGTAGATCGTAGTATGATTAATTTAAGTGGTATTAATAAAATAGTTAGTTTTGATGATCAAGAATTTTTAATGGAATCTAATATGGGAACAATTCTTCTAAAGGGTGAAAATTTAGAAATAGTTAAATTAGATACACATGATGGTAATGTTAAGATAAAAGGTAATCTTAATAGTTTTGCTTATATTGAAAATATTAAAAAGAATAAAGAAGAAAGTTTAATTTCCAAATTATTTAAATAATGAGTAGTACTTTGCAATTAATTTCTTTTTTAGTATCTTTTTTATATGGTATATTCTTTTATTTTTTAACAAATCTAAATTTCTATTTAATTAAAGATTTAAAATTATATTTAAAGCATATCTTAACGTTTATTTATGTAATAGATATGACTATTATTTATATTATTATCTTTTATCATTTAAATAAAGGATACTTTCATATCTATTTTATTTTAATGGTTTTTGTTGGTTTTTTTATAGGTTATTTAATGAAAAAATATTTCATAAGTAAAATAAATGTAAAAAGAATTTTTAGACATTGAAAAGTGTTTATAGATATGCTAATCTTAAAGAAGAATAGGAATATATGAGGAAAAGATTATGCATATAAAAAAGAGTAAAAAAGAGAAAAAAAGACTAGTGTTAATTACTCTAACAATTATGATATTGTTAACTATTTTAGTTGGTAGTGTTTATAAAGATTGGCAACAAATACTTAAAAATAGAAAACAAGAAGCAGAACTTTCTCAAAAATATACAGCCCTTTTAGATAATGAAGTTAAATTAAATGCCGAAATTACTAAACTTCACGATAGTAGTTATTTAGCAAGATATGCTAAAGAAAAATATATGTTATCAGCAGAAGGCGATACAATAATTAAATGGAAGTAATTATAAACTTGTAAATTAAATTAATTTGAAAAAAAGAAAAAATTGAAAAATAATTTGACTTGAAAAAATAAAAAGTA
>CANPZJ010000070.1 GCA_947588795.1 uncultured Bacilli bacterium | reverse complement strand
AATGTAGCAAATGCCATTTCATCTTGTCCAACTAACGCTATTAGTATTGTTGATGTTGAAGGTGAAGTAAAAGAATGTTGCAGTTGTTGTGAAGGCAAAGAATGTTGTTGCAACGATGAAGAAGCAGCTTAAAAGCTGTTTTTTTATTGCTATTTTATTTCATTTTTTATCCAAGACATTATTAATTCAACAATAAAATCTATTTCATTGTTAGTAAGTTCTCGATTTGGGCTAATATGATACCATTTATATAGACACTTTCTACAACATGTAGCAGTGGCATGTTCCGCAATAAAAACTGGATGCCCTCTCATTGGTGTTTGCTTGCCATCATTCAAAACATTTTTAGGAGCTAACCTTTTGTTAATAAAATCATAGGCATGACTTTTAATAGTGTCTATTCCTTTAGTTTGAATATATAATTTATCTTTTTCTGATAAATGAAAAGAACTACGAAATTTGGAATTTTGTAGTTTTAATAGAGAGTTATTTATGTCCATATAAAGATTTAACCTCATCATGAGAAAGAAGACGATATTCACCACTTTTTAAATTACCTAAAGTTAAACTACCATAAGCAATTCTGGATAATTTTAAAACATCATAACCTAAATTAGCAAATAATTTTCTTACAATATGATTTCTACCTTCATGAATAGTTACTTCTACTAAAGAAGTATTTTTTTGTTTATCTATTTCTTTTACTTTCATATGATCTACTTTAAGAATTCTTTCATCTATTTTAATACCTTTTCTTATTTGTTTAAAATCTTCTTCATTTAAAATACCATCTATTTTAGCAATATAAGTTTTTTGAATTTTATGTTTAGGATGCATTAAAATATTAGCAAGTTCTCCATCATTAGTTAAAATAATTAAACCAGTTGTATCATAATCAAGTCTTCCTACAGGATATATTCTAGTATTTGTTTTAATTAAATCTATAACTGTTTTTCTTCCCTTATCATCACTAACACTACAAATAACTTCTCGTGGTTTATTAAGTAAATAATATTCTTTTAAAGTATTAGTTTTTAATAATTCACCATCTATTTCTATAATATCATTATCATCTACTTTAACACCTAAAGTATTAACAACTTCACCATTTACTTTAACGTGATTATTAGTAATTAATTCTTCGGCTTTTCTTCTTGATGTATAACCACTATTGGCTATAACTTTTTGTAGTCTTTCCATAAAATCACCAACTAAATAAAGTATAACAAAATATTAATTAAAAGAAAAGATTAGTTAAAATAACAGCTGCAATTATGCCAACTAAATCGGCAAACAAACCACCCCATAGAGCATGTCTAATTTTCGTGATTTTAACAGTACCAAAATAAAGGGCAATTACATAAATCGTTGTATCAGTGCATCCTTGTAAAACAGAAGCAAGTCTTCCGATAAAAGAATCCGGACCAAAGCTTTTAAAAATATCATTCATTATCGCAAGTGATGCTGTACCAGATACTGGTCGCAAAAGAGCCATTGGTATAATTTCTAACGGCATATTTATATTACCTAGCAAAGGAGATAAAAGTTTCATAATAAAACCTAAAACATTACTATCTAAAAAAATATTAATCGCAAAAATCATCGCTATAATAGCAGGGAAAATACTAAATGTTGTCATCAAACCTTCTTTAGCCCCTTCTAAAAAAGTATCATAAACATTTATTTTTTTCTTAACCCCATAAAAAATAATAACAATAATAAATATTGGTAAAATTATTTTAGAAACGATTTCCATGTTTTTTTCTCTTTCTAATAAAATAATCTAAAGTTAAACCGGCAATAGAAGAACAAGTAGTAGCAATAATCGCAGGCACAATTATTTCACCTGGAAATGCTGATTTATATGCAACTCTTAAGGCAAGAATTGTAGTAGGTATTAAAGTAACTCCAGCCGTATTTAAAATTAAAAAAGTAATCATTGGGGTAGATGCTGTATCTTTTTGTGGGTTTATTTTTTGTAGTTCATTCATGGCTTTTAATCCGGCTGGAGTAGCCGCACTACCAAGTCCTAACATATTGGCAGCAATATTTGAAGATATATAACCTAATGCTTTATTATCTTTTGGAACATCTGGAAATAAACGACATAGAATTGGCCTTAAAAGTGAGGCAAATTTATCTAACAAGCCACTATCTTCCGCTATTTTTAAGATACCAGTCCATAAAACTATAATTGGCATTAAATTTAAAATTAAATCTAATGCTTCATTAGCATTAGTTAAAATACTTTCATTAATAACATTAATATTTCCACTTAAAAGAGCATAAATAATACCTATGCCAATTAAAAATGCCCAAATGTATCCTACCATTTAAATAACCATCCCCTAAATTTTTGCCACCAAGTTAAGTTTTCTTCTTTATCTTTATTAATTTTTTTAATATAAATTGGTTCTTTATGATAAATCTCTTTACCTAATTTTACTTCCGCATAACCAACTATATCATCATCATTATAATTTTTTAAACGCATTAAATTGATATTTAAAGTTACTTTCTTTAATTCTTTTTTAGTTAAAGCCATATAAAAATCATTTTTAACAAAAAGTTTACCATTATCATAATATTCTTCATTATCTACTTTAAACTTTTTCTTATTGATTATTTTATAACTTTGATAGTTTTTAAAAATATCATTATATAGTTCTTTATGGTCTGCCCAATCATTGGGGTCATTTAAAGTTACAACTACAATATTAATATTGTTTTTACTACCAGTTGATACTAGAGTTCTTCTGGCTAGTTCGGTAAAACCAGTTTTACCACCAGTAATATAATCTTCTCTTAAAAGTTTATTCTTATTATGCCATACATAAGTCTTATAATTAGTTTTAACAGTATGTTCTTTAGTTTGAAATATTTCTCTAAAAGTAGAATTTTCCATCGCATATTTAGTTAACTTAGCCATATCCAAAACACTTGATTTATTAGCATTACCATTACTCTCTTCTAGTCCATGCGGATTAAAAAATTTGGTATGTGTCATTTCTAAATTAGCAGCATAATCATTCATTAAATAAACAAATTCTTCCTCGCTACCTGATATAGTTTCCGCAATAACTAAAGCAGCATCATTTCCACTTCTAAGCATGAGTCCATATAATAAATCTCTTAATGTTATTTCTTCCCCTACTTCAATGTAAATGGCACTGCCAAAAGCTTCATGAATAATATCAGAAACTACCACCTTTTTATCTAAATCACCATTTTCAATCGCAATAATAGCAGTCATTATTTTAGTTGTACTAGCAATTAATCTTTCTTCATTTAAATTATAACCATATAAAACTCTTCCTGTATCTAAATCCATAGCAATAGCACTACTTGCACTAATTGCCAAACATTTTAAAGGTAATAATAAAAGCAATAATAAAATAAGTTTCTTCATACTAGCACCTAAAAAATTATATGTATAAGGATTTAAAAAAAGTAACAATTATATAAAAAAGTTACTTTTAAAAATTTATTAAGTATGGTGATTCTTGTGTCCCCATTCCAGAAATTAAAATATTATTTTTTAAGTAGAATACTGGTAATACATTATGTGGTACAGTTACAGTATTCCAAGGATAAATATTACCTGATGTGCCAAACCAACTAAAGCAAGTTTTGTCCCAATTAATTCCTGGACTACTTATAAACCAGCCGGCACTACTATAAATCCAATTTTTATTTGTAGCTGGATTACTAAACCAATCAATATTATTATCATATGACAGATAATAATCATGTAAATACATTAGGCCTATTTTAGCATCTACTACATCATTTTTAACATCCCATGTATATGGCTTATAATTCATAGAAGTGTCATATCTAGCTGTTGGTAAATTCCCAGTTTCAATTTGATAAACAATTAAGCCATTATTTTTACCGCCATAATAACTCCCATTTGCATCATTATCACCAGCAAGGTTGCCATAAAGCCAATTATGATTATCAATAATATCATACCAAGTACTAGCAGTTGTTCCACCATTAATTTTATCACCTGATTTTAAATAATCATAATTAGGATTATCAACAAAAATATCAGTATTACCTCCATCAGCTACTTTTCCTTCTCCACTTACTTTACCATTACTTATCCCATTTAATCTTTTAAATATTAATGAATTAGGCCATATTGCACAATTTTCTGTATATGCTTCACTACCTTTTTCAATACTATCTTTATTATCCCACACAAAAACGCCAATATTATTTTCTATTACATTGGCATTTTTAATTAATTTTAGTTTTTCATCAGTAGTTATTCCTATTATTCGATATAAATATTTTTTAGGGTTATTAATACATGCATCTTTATCACTTGTTCCAAAACATATATAATTATTATTTACTAATTTATGAGTAGCATCCTC
>CANPZJ010000069.1 GCA_947588795.1 uncultured Bacilli bacterium | reverse complement strand
GTGTTTTAATTGATGCTTGGGGTAATAAATGTGATAAAGGGGCAATTAAAGTACCAGCAAAAGTTTAAAAAGTATAATAGATTTAGTTTATAGATTGTGTTAAAATAGGGAACTAAGGAGGGTAATTTTTTGAAAAAATTTAATACTAATAATATTGTAAAAGTTAAATTAACTGAATATGGTTTAAAATTATTAGAAAAGTCACATTATGAAATGTTAAAAAGGATGACTCCTGAATCAGCAAAATTAGTTGGTCCATTTCAAGCACCAGAAGTAGATGAAAATGGTTATAGTGAATTTCAATTATGGGAATTAATGTATTGGTTCGGCCCATATATGTATAATTTTTCGAATCAACCTTTTGAAACTGATATTTTAATTGATGAATTAAAATTAGAGGATGTTGAATCAAGAACACGCTAATTTAAGCAGTCATTTTGTGGCTTGCTTTTTATTTTTAATTTTTTTCTTGACTTTAACCTTGGGTAATAGTTTATATTAGACTTAAGGAAGGGAGAAAATATGTTAATAAATGAAGTAGAAAATATTGTAGGACTTTCCAAAAAAAGTATTCGTTTTTATGAAGAAAATGGCTTGCTTAGTCCTAAAAGACAAGAAGATAATGGTTATCGTATTTATACAGAAGAAGATATTCATAAATTAAAAGTTATTAAATTTTTAAGAGAATTAGATGTCCCAATTAGAGAATTAAATTTATTAAATGAAGGTAAATTAACTTTAGAAGAATGCTTAAAAACGCGTATTGATAAAATAAATGATTTAGAAGAAAAGTTTTTAAAAGTAAAAAAATTATGTGAAGAAATTATCAATGAAAAACTAGAATATAATGATATAGATATTGATAAATATTTTATTAATATTAGAGTATTAAATAAGGAGGGATTTACAATGCATAAAAATAAAAGTAATAATAGAAAAAAAATAATAGGTGCCACTATATCAACCTTAATATTTTCTGGTATATTTATCTTTTTAATATCTATTATTAGTTATTTTCAATTTACGGAAAGTGAAAATATACCTTGGTTTATATATATTTTCTTAATGATAATATTATTATTACCAATTTTAGCAGTATTGTATAATTTAGTTATGAGAATTAAAGAAATTTTAGGAGGTGAAGAAGATGAAGCTAGTAAATATTGATTATATTCCAGGTGAAGAGATAGAAGAAGCGCTAGGTTTAGTTAAAGGACAGATTGTGCAATCAAAAAATATAGGTCGTGATTTTATGGCTGGTCTTAAAACTATCGTTGGTGGCGAAATAGTTAGTTATACAGATATGATTGCCTTAGCAAGGAAAATGGCTACGAAAAGAATGGTTGATGAAGCCGAAAGTTTAGGAGCTGATGCCATTATTAATGTTAGATATGGTTCTTCTGCTGTTATGGGTGGTGCTGCCGAAATAATTGCTTATGGTACAGCTGTTAAATTAAAAAAGAAAAAGAGTACAAAAGATTAGTTAGTTTTATAATTAATTTTTTAATTTTGGAAAAATGTGTAAATTCACCAAAAAAATGTCGGAATTTTGTGATAAATTTAGTTGAAATGACTGGAATTTTGTGATAATCTATAATTAGAGGTGAAATAAAATGCCGAGATTACGTAGAAAAATCGATGAATTTTTAATTAATTGGAAAAATAATCCTAATAAAATGCCTTTAATTGTTAAAGGAGCACGACAAATTGGTAAAACTGATGCCATTGAACATTTTGCTAAGAATAATTATAAATATTTTGTTGAAATTAATTTTGCTTTACAACCTGAATATAAAACAATTTTTGCAAATGGCTTTGAAGTTGATAACATTTTACATAATATATCTATAATTAATAATAATTTTGAATTTGTTCCTGGAGAAACATTAATATTTTTTGATGAATTACAAGATTGTATAAGTGCTGCCACTTCTTTAAAATCATTTAACTTAGATAAAAGATTTGATGTTATTGCATCTGGTTCGATGATGGGAATTAACTATCAAGAAATAGAATCAAATAGTGTTGGCAATAAGCAAGATTATATAATGTATTCACTTGATTTTGAAGAATTTTTATGGGCAAAGGGCTATAGTGAAGAGCAAATTGATGATATGTATAAACATATGCTAGAAAATACACCACTTAGTAAAACTGAATATGATGTAATGTCATTAATTTTTAAAGATTATATGATTTTAGGTGGAATGCCTGCTATTGTAGCTAAGTATATTGAAAACAAAAACTTCAGTGGTGTTTTAGCAATGCAAAAACAAATATTATTAGATTATGAAGAAGATATCGCAAAATATGCAGTTGGCTTTGATAAAGCAAGAATATTAAATGCTTATCATAAAATAGCGGTTTTTTTAGGAAATGAAAATAAAAAGTTTCAAATATCAAAAATAGCACCAGGAGCGAGAAGTAGAGAATATAATGGTGTTGCAGAATGGCTAAATGCTGCTGGTATCGTTAATATATCTTATTGTATGGCAGAGTGTTCACTTCCACTTGGAGGAAATTATAATCCTGATAATTATCGCTTATATTTTAGTGATACTGGGCTACTTATTGCATCTTTAGATGAAGAAGTCCAAGATGATTTAAGAAAAAATCAAAATTTTAATACTTATAAAGGTGCTATATATGAAAATATTGTTAGTGATATGTTAGTTAAAGAAGGATATAAGTTATATTTTTATAAAAATGAAAAAGGGACTATCGAAATGGATTTCTTTGTTAGAGATGCTAATTCTTTAATTCCAGTTGAAGTAAAAGCAAATGATAATGCCACAATATCTTTAAATAAATTAATTGATAGTAATAAATATAGTGATATAAAGTATGGTATAAAATTAGGTAATAAAAATATTGGCTTTAATGGAAAATTTTATACATTTCCATATTTCTTAACATTTTTATTAAAAAGATTTTTAAAGGAGAAGATTGATTAAATGAAAAAAATTATTTTATGTTTAGTGGTTTGTTTATTTTTATTTACTGGTTGTGGAAGTAAAAATTTAGAATCTGGTGAAATTGAAGGGTACACTTATGAAGAAACTGATAAAGTAACTAATTATGTTAAAATAGTAACTAATAAAGATAAAGTTATTATAGCGGAATTATATCCTGATATTGCACCCGAAACAGTAGCTAATTTTCAAAAATTAGTTAAAGAAAAATTCTATGATAAATTAATATTTCATCGGGTAATTAAAGACTTTATGATTCAAACTGGTGATCCTTTAGGCAATGGTACGGGTGGTAGTGATGAAACTATAAAAGGTGAATTTGAAGAAAATGGCTTTGAAAATACTTTAAAACATGATTATGGGGTATTATCTATGGCAAGAGGGGATGACCAAAATCCAGATACAACAGATGATTTAAATAGCGCTAGTAGTCAATTCTTTATTTGTGTTAATAGTAATGAAAATTTAAGTTATTTAGATGGTAATTATGCTGCCTTTGGTAAGGTAATTGCAGGTTATGATGCTGTTGAGGAAATATCTAAAGTAGAAACTGATGAATATGATAAACCGATAAACACTGAAATGATGCGAACAGTTAGATTTGTAGAAGTTTCTAAAAAATAACAAACATTAAAAGAAAGGATAGCAATGAAAATATTTTTAATAAGACATGGGGAGTCAATGCAAAATACAAAAGAAAATTATAATATTGGTCTTCCTGATCACCAAGTATATTTATCAGAAAAAGGTAAATTGGATGCAAGAGATGCCGGAATATTTTTAAAAGAATATTTAAATAAAAATAATATTAATATTGATAATGCGACATTATGGGTTAGTCCTTATGAAAGAACTAGAGAAACTGCTAAAATAATAAATGAAGAATTAAACATTAAAAATATTAAAGAAGATATTACTTTAATTGAACAAAGATATGGTTTATTTAGTGATAAAGAAATAAGTCTAATTAAAAAGTTATATCCAGAAGAATTTAAATTTTATGATAATTATTGGCGAAATAATGGTAAATTTTATGCTAAAATGCCTCAAGGAGAAAGTCCAATGGATGTAGCTTTGAGAACAAAATTATTTTTAGATACTATTTTTAGAGATAGTAATGACCCTTTATTTGTTGTGTCACATGGAGCAACAATTAAAACAATTATAATGAATTTTTTTCATTTCTCACCAGAATGGTATAATGATGAGCCTAATATGGATAACTGTGCTATTAGATTAATTGATCGAGAGAACGAAATAAAAGGTGATTATATTTATAAAGGACCAATAAGAAGTTTGAAAAAATAATGTATAAAAAAATATAAAATGTTTACAATAATAGTGTAGAGGTTGACTCTACGAAAAAGAGAGCGCTTATTTTTAGTGCTCTTTTGTTATTTATTTGAGTTTAGGTAAAAATAATACTTGACAAGA
>CANPZJ010000068.1 GCA_947588795.1 uncultured Bacilli bacterium | reverse complement strand
AAAAAGATAGATTCTGATAGATTTTATAAAATATATAGAATACCAAATATTGATACTAATGGGGAATATTTAACAATTAGAAAATTTTTAAAGAAAGATTTTGATTCTTTGCCAAAATTAGATGATTATATTTATACGTATATGAATAATGTTGCATCTTATGCAAAAGAAGAGGAAAGAGAAGCTAGAGCCAACCGAGAATACAACCGAGAAATTGACGGGTATAATTTTTATAAAAAGCAATTACTTACAACTATTAAAAAAATGTTAGAAAAAGATGAAAATGATATTTTAGATAATGTGTATGTTAATTATATTCATTGTATATATCCAGATGTTTCTACGAGACCTGAATCTTTTGTAAGATTACCATATTTTGCTCGAAATAGAAATATTAGAGATAGACATGGCTATTTAATTTTAAAAACTAAGGATGGTAAATCAGCAATTTTAGATGTTACCCATAATCCTTATGCTTATAATCAAAATAACAAAAAGAATTTAAATATAGAAATTATTCTCAAATTTGCCAAATACGAATATAGACCATCACAATCTGATAAAAGAATTCCTAAAATTGCTCACAATTTAGAAACTAATTTAGAAGGTTTAATTAATTATAAAACATGTCAAATTGAAAATGAAAAATTTGATAAAATATATTATAAACAAAATAAATTATTTTCTGATTATATTTTATTAGTAGGAGAAAGAAATGGAAAACTTGGAACCGCAGATGGCTATGTTCCCCCAAAATATGATGATATAAATGGTGTTATTAGAGTAATTTATAAAGAAGTAAATTATTATGAAGTTCCAAAAGATACTCCTTGTTATATAACTACTCTAAATGGTAAAGAAGGAGCCTATTTTATTGGCAAAAGAGGACATATTGATATTGATGGACTTTCTGAGCGAACAATTATCCAAACTAGTTTAAAAAAAATTATAATTCCCCCTTACTTTGATAAGATAACCTTATTAGATTTTAGCCAAATTTGTCATCCTAATCATTCAATGGAAGAATTTATTTCTAATCCAATTTTTAAAGTTGTTCTTAATGGTAAAGAAGGTATATATTTAGGAGGCGAAAAGAAATTTTTAGCCCCACCTATCTTTGATGTTGATAGTATATCTAACTATGATTTAGATAATCAAACAGTTGATGGCTATATTGATGGTATTCACCATATTTATCAAAATGGTATCTTAAAAAGAATAGAAACTGTTGATTTAACTATTTCAGATGATACTAAAGAATCATTAAATATATTTATTAATAAAGTTCGAAAAAGGACTAAATAAAAATATGAAAAAAGAGTTTGTTTTAGCATAAAAATACATTAATCGGACAAATTTCAAAAATCTAATCGGAGAGATTTCAAGAAATTAATTGGAAATATTTTTAATTTTTATTCTCTATTAACTTACTTTCTCCAGTTTTATAATCTATCTCTATTCCATCTTGAACATTATAAACATAAATATTAAACTTAATACCTTTACCTTGATCTTCAACTGACAATGCTTCCATTTGAATACCACTAGCAACTAAATTAGTATCTTCATATATAGGTGTAACTCTATATAAAACATGATTATTAGTTTTCTTGATGTATTCTGCTACTTTATTTTCATACTCTAACATAACACCAGTATTAGTCTCTCTTGTACAAGTAATTAAATTCTTTTCATTGGCATTTTCTCCTGTTAATTGATAACCAATTAAATGACATCTATTATATAAATATTTACCATCTACTATATCATATTTAACTGTATGCCAACCAGATGGTTTAATCATGCCTATACTGCCTCTTTCTTCTGTTGGCATTAAATCTTTACTGATATTTGCAAATGCTACTCCACATCTACCTAATAAATCTAGGTTACTATATTCTTCAAAAGTATCTCTTTTTAAATCTTCTTCCGTAAAATTAGGCTTATTTTCATTAATAATGACATATTTATCTTTAGAATATTCAGGAATATCTCCTATAGAATAAGATTCATGGGGAATAATATTAGTATAAATAAATTCTTTTATTTCTGTCTCAAAATTATAATAAATAGCTATTAATAATACTAAAACTAAAGTAATAATAATACTTTGATTTCTTTTTTTCATTTTTACTCCTATTTTCTAAAATAATTATAACATAAACATTTATAATTTTGTTATAATAATAATGGACTTTAAAAGGAGGTAAAAGATGAAGAAAAATTATTTATTTACTATTTGTATAATTACACTTATTATTTTATCTTTTGTCTTCTTTAACAAAAAAATTAGTAATGCCACTATGCAAAATGTAGTTGGTACTATTACTTATAATGAAGGTAATAAATTAATTATTAAAGATGAGTTTGATAAAACTTTTGAATTTAAAAATGACATAGTTAAAGATGAAGTTGGCACTAAAGTAGATATAGATTGTGTTGGAGAGATAGATAAATTTAAAGAAAATCAAGACTGCTCTATTGTTGATTATGAAGTTGTAGAAAAGAAAAAGGAAGAAAACAAAGAAGAGCAACCTAAAAAAGAAGAAGAAAATGAAATACCAGATGATTACAATGATAATGGTATATTTAAAGATTATTATAAAAATGCTTATACTAAATTAAAAGAAATGACTTTAGATGAAAAAATTAGTCAATTATTAATAGTTCATTATCCAGAAAATGATCAAACAAATATCCAAAGTCTTTATCAATTTGGGGGCTATATCTTCTTTGAAAAAGATTTTAAAGGGAAAACTAAAGATGAAGTTATTAACATGATAAATAATTTAAATAATGTTTCTAAAATAAAAATACTTACTGCAATTGATGAAGAAGGTGGTAAAGTATCAAGAATAAGTAGTAATAAAAATTTAGTAGATACACCATTCTTGTCAAGTCAAGAATTATATGCCCAAGGTGGCTTTAATTTAATCAAAGAAGATGTTGTTAGAAAAAGTAGTATTTTAAATAGTTTAGGTCTTAACTTAAATTTAGCCCCAGTTGTAGATATTGCAAATCCATCAGATTATATCTATGCCAGAACTTTAGGTCAAAATGCTTTTTATACTAGTGTTTATGCCGAAGAAGTAATTAAATCTAGTAAAAATACTGGTGTATCTTATACTTTAAAACATTTCCCAGGTTATGGTAGTAATACTGATACACATAAGACTGGCTCAGTTGATACTAAATCTTATGAAGATATTCTTAACAATGATTTAGTCCCATTTATTAAAGGAATTAATGCTGGAGCTGAAGCTATAATGAATAGTCATAATACTGTTATAAGTATTGATCCAAATAATCCAGTATCCCTATCTTCTAAAGCCCATGAAATACTTAGAAAAGATCTAAACTTTACTGGTGTTATTATAACAGATGATTTAAATATGAAAGCATTAGAAAATATTAATAATATTGAAGTAAAAGCTATCAATGCTGGTAATGATTTACTTATTGTAGATAATTATGAACAAGCATTTAATAATATTAAAAATGGTATAAATAACAAATTAGTTTCAGAAGATACTATTAATAGAGTTGTATTTAGAATACTTGCTTGGAAATATTATAAAGGTTTAATAAAATAACATATTTTTATAAATTAACCGTAATATTTACTAGGTGATGTATTTGCAAAATAATTTTGTTCAAAAAATATTTTATTTGTTTTTTCCTCTTCTATGTGGTTCAATTATTGGTTTAATAATTGGTAATTTTATTGATTATCCAACACTTGTTAAACCACCATTATCTCCACCCAGTTGGTTATTTCCTATTATATGGTCTATTTTATATTTACTTATGGGAATATCTTATTATTTATATAAAGAAAATGGTAAAGATAATAAAAAAATAAATATTATATATTATGTTCAATTAGGTTTAAATTTATTATGGTCAGTATTCTTCTTTATTCTGAAATGGCGTTTATTTACTGTTTACTATACAATTATCTTTACTTTAATAGTAATATGGTTATTAATATTATTTTATAAAAATTATAGATTATCTTGTTATTTAAATATTCCTTACTTAATATGGTTATTATTTGCAACTTACTTAACTATTGGGGTATTTATTCTAAATTAAAAGAGATTCAAACAAATCTCTTTTCTAATTCTATTACGAAATAATTTATCATATTAAGCTTTGATAATTATCCTTTTTGTTCATTTCACAAAATTAAAAGAAGATTTAGTATTCTAAATCTTCATTGGAATCTTCTTCGTTATTTTCTTTTATTTTATTTAAATTATTAACAATATCATAAACTCCACCAGTAAACAAACCAACACTAGTTATAGCTAGTGAAAAATCTTTGGTAATTAAATAATAAATCAAAGATGTAACTATACCAACTACTAGGTTTTGAATAGGTATGAGTTCATTTTTTATTTTTGG
>CANPZJ010000067.1 GCA_947588795.1 uncultured Bacilli bacterium | reverse complement strand
TTAATACCATATGTTAAATAATTTAGGGAGCGTAAGGCTCTTTTTTTATTGGTAATTTTACAACATTATAAAAAAATAAATTAAAGGTGTTGACAAATGAAAATCTGGGGGGGGGTATAATTCTTATAGATAGATAAGGTATTACATAAAGGTAAAAGATATTCTATCAAAATAGGATAGAGGAAGGAGGGAAATATAAATGGATAAGAAAAATACAATGTTATTAACCGTTATCGCTGTTGCTACATTATTAGTTGCTGTAGTAGGTGCTACATTTGCATATTTCGCAATCGGAGCAACTGCTACTAATAATGCTAAAACAACTATTACTGGTAGTACAGAAAATGCTAATGTTGGTACTGTTACTTTAACTGGTAATGAAACATTAAAAATGGAATTAACTGCTGCAGATATGGCTTTAGCAAATCAAAATCATACTTTTTATGCAAATTCAGATGGTAAAGCTACAATAGATACTGAACAAGAATTAGATGTAGGTACCGCTAATTTAACTGGTGGAGATACTGGTATTAAATATGAATGTAAAGCAGTATATAAAGTAACATATGATGATACTGATCAATCTCCTGAAAATCAAGTTAATAATGGTGACATTACTTGGAAAGATGGTACAGGCGATGCTGAAGATGATGATAAAGCTGTATTAAAGTTATTTGGTGCTGACACAAATGTTACTGTTGCTACTAAGACTGATGGAGCCGAATCCGGTCAAGATAATTATACTGGTGATTATACAACTGATGGTTTTAAATTAATGGATTTAAAAACTGCAGGAGAAGCAGGAAAAACAGTTCATGTTACATTTAAATTAACTGGTGGTTCTGTAACAGAAGTAAAATTACAAGCATCATTAGCAATAGCTAATTCAAAAAAAGAACAACAAGATAGATTAGCAAACAAACAATTTAGAATAAATCTTGAAACAGAGTCATTTAAATGTGATACAGTTGCATCTTAATAAAGATTTTTAATCTTTAATTATATAATTAACTATTTAGGAAGAAGTTTTAAGTAACTTCTTTTTTGTTTTAGTAAAAAAATGACAAATTTTAAAAAAGTTTTGCGAAAAAAAAGGAAATTGGCTATCTAGTTCACTATATATATAAGTGAAGGGGGATAGCTTAATGAAACTAATCGACAAAGATTTATTACAAAAAATTTATTGGGAAATTGCTAATAACGATAATGTAACAGAAAGAGTATTAGCAGAAAAATATTATTGTTCCGAAAGAACCATTAGAAGGTATATTAAAATATTAAAAGATAATAAATATATCACTATGGTAGGATATGGCACAAAAAGGAAATGGATTATTATAAAGTAATATTCTATTAGGGAAAAAATTATGTTATAATATTTATAACCTTTAGGAGGACATTATGAAAATTATTTTATTAGAAGATGTTAAAGGAAAAGGTAAGAAAGATGATATTATTAATGTAAGTGATGGCTATGGTAAAAATTACTTACTAAAAAATAAATTAGGGGTTTTATATACTGAAGGTAGTAAAAAAGTATTAGATAAAGAAATTAAAATTAGACAAGATAGAGAAGATGCTTTAGTTAGTGATTTAACTAAAATAAAAGAAAAATTAGAAAATAAAAATATTAAATTTAAAGTAAAAGTTGGTAAAGAAGATAGAGTATTTGGTAATATTTCGACTAAACAAATTAGTGAAGAAATTAAAAAATTAGGTTTTAATATCGATAAAAAATGTATTAAACCAGATAGTAATATAGATTCATTAGGTACTCATAAAGTATTAATTGAGTTACATAAAAAAGTAAAATTTTATATAAATGTTGTGTTAGATAAGTAGGTGATATTATGGCAAGAGTAATGCCTTCCAATAAAGAAGCTGAGATGAGCGTTTTAGGGGTAATGTTCATCGATAATAGTTTAGTTGATAGTATTTGTGAAGAAGTTAATGCAGATATGTTTTTTGATGAAAAAAACAAAATACTATTTGAGGCTATCTCAGATTTACATAATCAAAATATACCTATTGATGCTGGTATGGTTAAAGAAGAACTAGATAAAAAGAAAAAATTAAATACGATTGGTGGCTTATCATACATAAGTGAAGTTATTGATTCAGTTATTACTACTGCTAATTTATCACATTACATAGCTATTTTAAAAGAACATGCTACAAGAAGAAATTTAATTAATGCTGCAACTGAAGTAATTAATGAAGCATATGATGAAGAAAATGTTACTACTGTTTTAGATGATGCGGAGAAAAATATTTTAAATGTAGTTAAAACAAGAACAGTTAAAGATTTTGTGCCAATTCATGAAATACTTAGAAGAGCGCAAGCTAAATTAGAAGAACTTGCTAAAAATAAAAAACTTATTACTGGACTTGAAACAGGATTTTATGATTTTGATAAAATAACTACGGGATTTCAACCTGGTGAACTTATTATTTTAGCGGCTCGTCCTGGTATGGGAAAAACAGCCCTTGCTCTTAATATGGCAACATATACTGCAACGAAAACGGATAAAGCAGTAGCTATATTTAACTTAGAAATGCCAGCGGAACAACTTGTTAATCGTATTATTAGTTCAATTGGTTCTATCGATGTTTATAAACTTCAAACAGGTAATATGCAAGAGCGAGATTGGAAACGTTATAATGAAGCAATGAATGAGCTTGCTGATACTAATCTATATATTGAGGATAATTCTGGTATTACAGTATCCGAAATAAAAGCTAAATGTCGAAGACTTGCTAATATGCCGAAAGGTTTAGGTCTAGTAGTTATCGATTACTTACAACTTGTTACAACAGGTAGTAAAAGAGTAGAATCAAGACAAGTTGAAGTATCAGAAATATCAAGAAACTTAAAAACTATGGCCTTAGAACTTGGTGTACCTGTTATAGCTTGTGCCCAACTTTCAAGAAATGCTGAGAGAAGAGAATCAAATATGCCAATGCTTGCCGATTTAAGAGAATCAGGTTCAATTGAACAAGATGCCGATATCGTATTATTTATTAATAGAAAAGATTATTATGAAGCAAAAAAGGATCAAACCGAAAAAATAGTTCCAGCTGAACTTGTTATTGCTAAGCATCGTAAGGGTAGTTTAGGTACAATAGATTTATTATTTGAATTGAATATGAGTGCTTTTAGAAGTGTAGCACATGATGTTGAGGAAGAGAATTAATGAAAATAAAAGAGAAAATTATTACTAGTTTAATATGTTTAATTGCTATAGCTTTATTTGCGGTTATTAATGGTTATCAAAATGTAGCAGAAGCAAATAAAATATATAATGTTTATTTAGATGGTAAAGTAATCGGTGCTATTACTGACAAAGATGCTTTATATTCTTTAATAGATGAAAAACAACAAAGTATTAAAGATAAATATCATGTTAATAATGTTTATCCACCAAGTGGTTTACAAATTGTGGAAAATTATGCTTATGATACTAAAGTAGCGGAAATAAATAATATTTATCAAAAAATAGAAGATTCCCAAGATTTTACCATTAAAGGTTATGAAATAAAAGTTGGTAAAGGTAGTGATCATCCTGAATTTAGTCTTTATGTTTTAGATAAAAATGTTTTTAAAGAAGCAGTTGAAGATTTTATTTTAGCATTTATTGATGAAGAGGATTATCAAAAATTTTTAAATGGTGAACAAGAAGAATTAGATGATATAGGTAAAACTTATAATAGTATGAGTATTTTAGAAAATATTGTTATAAGAGAAAAATATATTAGTGTTAATGATAAAATATATCAAAATAGTGAAGAACTTGCCCAACAATTATTATTTGGCTTTGATTATAAAACTAAAACTTATACAGTAAAAGAAGGAGATACTATTGAATCAATTTCTGATGATAATTCCCTAAATACCCAAGAATTTTTAGTAGCAAATCCTGAATATTCTAGTAAAGATTCCCTTTTAACTATTGGTGATACAGTTAATATTACTTTAATTAATCCGCAAATATCATTTGCTTATAATGCTTATGAAATGAAACAAGTAGAATATGCTTATGAAACAAAGATTGAACGTGATGAATCTAAACCATCAAGTTATTCTGAAATTACCCAAAATGGTGTTACAGGACTTTCTTTAGTAACAAGTCATTATACGGTTGTTAATGGTGAACAAAATACTGATGAAGTCATTGATAACGAGGTCGTTTTACGTTCTAAAGTTGATCAAGTTACTACAAAGGGTAGAAAAAGTGTTGTTTGGGGTTGGAATAATTTTACTGATACTGGTACAGGTTGGCGTTGGCCTACCGCTAATCCTTATGCTATTACAAGTGAATTTGCATGGCGTTGGGGTAAACAACATAATGGTATAGATATTTCTGGCCCAGGTGAAGGTTCTAAAATATATGCTGCTAATGATGGTGTAGTTACTCATGCCTCTAGTGGTTGTCCAGATAATGGTAGTTATCCTAATAGTTG
>CANPZJ010000066.1 GCA_947588795.1 uncultured Bacilli bacterium | reverse complement strand
TAATATTCAAGATCCTGGTAATTTAGGTACAATAATAAGAAGTGCAGTAGCGTTTAATTTTGATTCCATTATTTTAAGTGAAAATTGTGTTGATTTATATAATCCCAAAGTAATAAGAGCATCGGAAGGAATGTTATTTAATATTAATGTGATAAGATGTGATATAAATGAATTTTTAAATAATTTAGATAAGAGTTATACAAAAATTACGACTGATGTTAAAAATGGTAAAAATATTAAAGAAATAAAATTTGATAAATGTGCCATTGTTATCGGTAATGAAGGAAGTGGTGTAAGCAAAGAAATAGCTAATATATGTGATGAAAAAGTCTATATAAATATGAATAGTAATTGTGAAAGTTTAAATGCCGGAGTATCTGCAAGTATCTTAATGTATGAGGTAAATAATGAATAATTATGTATACATAGGTAAAATAATTAATACTTTTGGCATAAAAGGAGAACTTAAAGTACTAAGTGATTTTGAATTTAAAGAAAGAGTATTTACAAAAGATTTTAATATATATATTGGGAAAGATAAAATAAAAGAAGAAGTAAATACTTATCGTCATCATCAAGAATATGAATTAATAACTTTGATGGGTTATAATAATATTAATGAGGTTTTAAAATATAAAGATAATGATATATATATCAAAAGATGTGATTTAAAACTAGAAGATAATGAATATTTATTAAGTGATTTAATTGATTTAGATGTCTATGATGAAGATAAATTTATTGGTAAAGTTATTGATTATACACAAACGAAAGAATATTATCTATTAAAAGTGCATTTAGATAAAGATTACTATATACCATATATTCCTCATTTTATTAAAAAAATTGATTTAGAAAATAAAAGAATAGATACTAATAAAGGAAGTGATTTAATATTATGAAAATAGATATATTGACACTTTTTCCGAATATGTTTAATGGCTTTTTATCAGAATCTATTATTAAAAGAGCAATTAATGATAAATTAGTGGAAATTAATATTATTGATTTTAGAAAGTATTCTCCTTTTAAACATAAACAAGTTGATGATACACCTTATGGTGGTGGTGCTGGCATGGTTTTAATGTGTGAACCAGTAGTAAGAGCAATTGAAGATTTAAAAACAGATGATTCACTAGTTATTCTAACTTGTCCACAAGGCAAAGTTTATAAACAAAGTGTTGCGAAAGATTTAAAAAAATATCATCATTTAATTATTGTATGTGGTCATTATGAAGGTTATGATGAACGAATCAGAAATTTTGTCGATTTAGAACTTAGTATTGGTGATTACATTTTAACTGGGGGAGAAATTCCTGCGATGGCTATAACTGATTCTGTAGTAAGATTAATTGATGGCGTAATCAAAAAAGATTCTTATGAAGATGATTCATTTACGGATAATTTACTTGATTATCCAACCTATACTAAACCAGTCGATTTTAGAGGACTTAAAGTACCAGATATACTTTTAAGTGGTAATCATCAAAAAATAGATGAATATAGAAGATTAGAACAAATAAAAAAGACCAAAGAAAAAAGACCAGATTTAATGGAGAATAATAATGAAGATTAAAGAAGTAAAAAATGATTTTAAAATAATTGAATTAGAAGAAGAAAATGGTTTTAAAATTCAAAGAGATAATCTGAAAATAACTATCTATGATGAAGAAATTATTAATGATTTAATTAATAAAAATTTACAAAAAAAATATGAACGATTACTATATTTAGTGGCTAGTTTAAATGATGATAATGATACAACCGATAGTGATGTTTTCTTAGTTAGAAACAAAATAGATGAGTTAAAAAACATAATTTTAACTAAATATGCTAAATATTTGCCAAAGGATGTTATAAATAAATATCTAAAAGCATTAATATTGTTAGAAGAAAAAATTATCGTACCTAAAAGAGCTAAAAGTCGATAATTTTTTTTTATTATTTTATTGACAAATACATATGTTTGTTTATATAATGGTATTGTTAGGGTACATTTAGAATAAAATTAAGTATGCCTTAACTAGTTTAGGGGATGATAAAAGATGAAAAGAAAGATTATTTTAATTTTTAGTATTGTCTTATTAGTTTTTAGTTTATCTTTTTTAGTAGGTCAAAAAGTTGTTAGTAGTAGATTAAATGATAATAGTGTAAGTGATAATGTAAAAAAAAGAAGAAAAAACTACTAAAAATGAAGAAAAAGATAAGGAAGAAGAAAATAATATTGAAGAAACTGAAGAACCTGTAAAAGAAGAGAAACAAGAAACTGAAAATACCCAAGAAAAAGAAGAAGAAACAGAAAAGAAAACTGAAAATAAAGCAACTACTAAAACAGATACAAAAACAAATACAAATACTAAAACAAATAATGATACTAAAAAGAATACTAATGTAAAAGATAATAGTAATACTACTATTACATCAAATAATAAAAATACTGAAAAGAGTAAAGTAAAAACAGAAACTGTAGAAGAAAGTGAAGTATCAAGTACTAAATATGGAGTTAAATTCTTAAATATTAAAAAATATCAAGTTACTACATATAGTGATGGCACAGTAGATAAAAAATTATTATCTACTTATAAAAGTATAGATAAATCTGGGTATAATGCTACAGCAGCAGATTTAAAGTATGAAGCAACTGAACTTGTTAATAGTAATTGGAGTAAATATAATGAAGTTTTAGGTTATGTAAATACTTATCGAAGTGAAAAAGGTGTATCAGCACTTACTTTAGATCGTGAATTAAGTATAGCAGCCACTATTAGAGCATTAGAAATGGCTTATACTGATAATATGTCACATACTAGACCAAATAATAAAGATTGTTTTACGGTTTTAGATGAATTGGGTATTTCTAGGGGACATGCTTGGGGTGAAAATGTCGCAGCAGGTTATTCTTCACCTAAGTCAGTAGCTGAAGGTTGGAAAAATTCTCCTGGTCATTATGCTAACATGATTAATGCTAGTTTTAGTAAAATAGGTATTGGTATGGCTCAGTTATCTGGAACTACTTATGGTACTTATTGGGCACAACTTTTCGTAGGTTAAAAAAATTTGCTATAAAGTTAAAGTTGTGCTATAATTACTAGCGAGCCCAAAAGGCATGTAATCCGCTTAAAATAATTAATGATTACAGTAGATATATTTATTAGAAAGGAGTGTATAAAAGATGGCTAATTTAGTAGATAAAATTAATGACCGTCATATACGCAAAGACATTCCTGAATTTCGTGTAGGAGACACAGTTCGTGTTGATGTTTGGGTAAAAGAAGGTAAAAAGGAAAGAACCCAAGCTTTTGAAGGCTTAGTTGTAGCTAAAAAAGGTGGCAGTGTATCTGAAACTTTTTCTGTTCGTAAGACTTCAAGTGGTGTTGGGGTAACTAGAGTATTTCCAGTTAATGCTCCAACAATTGACAAAATAACTGTTGTTAAAAAAGGAATGGTTAGACGAAGCAAACTTAACTTTGTTAAAGAAATGCGTAAAAAGTATAATAAAGAATATAAGGTTAAGGAAAGAAATTAAGGTAATTAACCTTAATTTCTTTTATTATAAGAGGAGATGTTAGAATGAAAATAATTAAAGAATTAATTCCCTATTTAGTTATTATTCTTGTGGTATTAGTAATTAGAACTTTTGTTATTACTCCTATAGTAGTTCAAGGTGCAAGTATGGAACCAACTCTTTTAGGCAATGAAGTAATGATATTAAAAAAATACGATACTAGCTATGAAAGATTTGATATAGTAGTTGTAAGCAAAAGTGTTGAGGGTGATAATTTAATTAAAAGAGTTATTGGCCTACCAGGAGAAACTATTAGATATACTGATGGTAATTTGTATATAAATGATGAAGTAGTAAAAGATAAATATGCCTTTGGCACAACTAATGATTTTAGAGAAGTTAAGCTTGGCAAAGATGAATACTTTGTAATGGGTGATAACAGAGGAGTATCTCTTGATAGTAGATCCTTAGGTATTATTAAACATAATGAAATAGAAGGAACTGTTGGTATAGTAATATATCCATTTAATAAAATAGGTAAAGTAAAATAAAGAATTATTTATTTAAAGTATCAATTTATTAAAAATATGAAAATAATAAAGACATTTTAAAGCAAATGTCTTTATTTTGTTATATGTTTTAAGGTATAATTAATAAGAGTAATTATTTTGAAAACTATGTAGTTGGAGATGAGAAAATGAACAAATTAGAAGAACAAAATAATTTATTAATATATAAAAATAAAGAAGGAAATATTATTGTTGATGCAATATATAAAGATGAAACTTTATGGCTTACCCAAAAAGGAATGGCTAAAGTTTTTGATGTTGGAGTACCAGCAATTTCCAAGCATTTAAGAAATATATTTGATGAAGAAGAATTAAATGAAAATATGGTTGTTTCCAAAATGGAAAATACCACTCAACACGGAGCAATTAAAGAAAAGACACAAACAAATGAAG
>CANPZJ010000065.1 GCA_947588795.1 uncultured Bacilli bacterium | reverse complement strand
AGTTCCATACCCCAACTCATAAAATATTCTACTATAGATCCCCCAATAAAACCAATTAGAAATAATATTAAAAGATTTTTATCTTTAAATTTTAGTAAGGCCGCTGTTAAAACACAGGCACCAACGCCATAAATAACATTAAAAGGGCCAATAACTAAAGCTGAATGATTGATAAGCATATGATCTATTACAATTGAGCCAATCCCTTCTAAAATCCAACCAAAAACACTACCGATTAAAAACATATAAAAATAATCATAAAATTTTAATTTTCTCATCACACATCACTTATAAAAAAGTATACCATAAAATAGCTGTTAAAAAAATCCCTAATGGGATTATTAGACATTACTAGCAAATAAAAATATATCAATATTATTTAATATAGTACAAAAGCAATCGTATTACAAATAACAGCAATAAAAAACATTATACCAGTAATTAAATCTGTTTTATCTTTTCTTATTTTATAACGACTTAAAAAAGTAACACAGTTATAAGCACATAACAAACTAACAACAGATGCCATAGATTCATCTTTAAAAAATGAAATAATCATTAAAATGATAGAAAATAAAGCCATACCAATAATACCATATTTCATAGATTTTAAATTTGCTAATTCGGTTAATTTAATAATATTTTCTTCACTCTTTTTTTCGATATCTTTATTATCGATAATTTCTCCAGCAAGTATATCATTTACACTTACTCCTAATATTTCACTAAGTGGTTTAAGTAAAGACATATCCATTAAGCATAAACCTCTTTCCCACTTACTTACAGCATTTTTAGTAATACCTAATTTTTCTGCTAATTCTTCTTGCGTTAATTCTTTTAACTTTCTTTGTTTAGCAATAAATTTACCAATAACTTCTTGATTCATAACTCTCTCCTTTCAAGAAGAATATAACATTTATAACTTAGTTATTAAACACACCAAAGGTTTACTTCTATATTTGCCTTATTTTCTAAATTTATTTAATTACACATATTTTCTTCTAAATCTAGAGAATAATCACCAATATAAATATTATTGTTACCATCCATTTTTTGACAATTAATTAAAGTTATATCCTTTTCTTTTGATTTATATATTTTTGTACTACCATCATATAATGTACCTGTTAATTCTAATTTATCAGTAATATCTTTTATACTATCATCAAATGTTTGATATACAGTAGATATGAATTTTTTTAAAGTCATTTTATAATCATTATCAATAATATAAAATTCTTCAATGTTGTTTGCTAAATATATTTTTTTTCTATCATTATAAGTATAGTAATCCCTAAATTTTGTAATATCTTTGTTATCTTTTTTGGTAACATAGAAATCAAGTTCTTCTATATTGTTTTCGTTATCAAATATATTACTTTCTTCATCAGATATATTACTTTCTTTAACAGGACAAGCAAATTTTGTTCCTTTCCAAGTTGTAACATTTTCATTATTATTGCAATGATAATGATTCACAAATAAACCTTTATCAATATAATCAGTAGATCCACCATCTAAATTTTCTCTTATCTTAAGTATAGGACTATTATTAAAGATTTTGGCTTGTAAAGTATCAAGCACAATAATTCCTATCAAAACTCCTAGAGCAATTAAAATAATTTTTAAACCTTTTTTCATAGTTTTCTCCACTTCTAATCTAACTTAATTATACTATATTTTTTTTGATATGTATTAAACTTTAAATTAATGTATTATTTTTTATTTTCTATTTTTACTTTTTCGTCTAAATATTGATAGTTAAGATTATTTTGATTACTAATTACTGATTTACCTACATTTTTTTCAATATCATCTCTAGCAACTTTTGCAGCATGACCACCCATTTTAGCAATCACTTTGTTTTGTTCTAAGCCATATGGTTTATGTTCTTTAGCAAGTTCACCTAAATCAGTAAGAGCAATTTCTGGGTCAAACACTTCATCAATTCTTTCAGTTCCTAAATTTACAAGCCAAATCTTGAATGGCTCCGCTTTAGGCGATGGCACAGATTCAATTAATCTTAAAATTCCTTTAGTATCTAAAGTATCTCTCAATCTTACTTTTCCATCTGGTGCTTTCATTTTCAACTGACTACATTTTGTAGTCAGTTCACTGCCTTCTTTTTTTAGCCTATTTTTTAATACTGACCAATATTTTCTTGGCTCAATACTATCAGTCAAAACTGAAATTACATCAACGACACTAAAATAATAATCTTCTTTTTCACTATCCCAAATACTTCTTATTTCCTTATCTTCAAATAAATTTGAAATAGTTTCTAACTTACTTTCATTCATATAAAACCTTCTGTATAATAGAATTATATAATAAAAACATTTGTTTGACAATCTTTTTTTAATAATTATATTTTGCCATAAAAAAACTTCCCAAATTAGGAAGTTATTCTTTTGTTATTTATTGATTAAATATATTTTTAGACAAAGTTCTTGTTTTTGCTTTTTCTTCAAAAGATGTAACTGGTAAACAATCAGTTTTTGCACCTTTCGGAATTCCTATTTTTTTACCTTTGGTATACATTAGATAATCTTCAATATTTTCATCTATCAAAGGCAATAGTTCAAAAGGTAATCCAACTTGTTGAGAAATTATTTGTTTTGTTTCATCTTTTAAATTATAACCAAGACTCTCATTTGGTTTTTCATCTATAATTATTAATTTATCAATACTTGCATCATCAAAATAAGTATCATTTTTAAATTTAGCAATCTCTTCTTCTTTATTCACAAATGACCATTGCAATGAAAACAATGCTTCATCATCTTCTTTAGTTGTATAAAATACTGTTGGATTACCATAAGTTTCAACAAGTGCTCGATAAAAATCACTTAAAGCAGCAAGTTTCTCGCCTGCAGTAGTATTATTTTTTATATCTGAACCCACACTAATTCTTAAAAAACCATTTTTACAAAATTTAAAATAAAAAGGTAACCCACTTTCAAATAAATAATCAATATTGCTATGTGGTTCTCTATAATGTGAAAAATACTTTCCACTAAAAAGAGCATTATAAGGAGTTCCATAATAATCTATTTTATTACCCATTTTTCTTTTTAATATTTTGTATAATTCAAAACAATCTTCATCTTTGGAATATAATTCTTGCATATTCAAAAACCTCCCTAAATAAATTGTACCAAATTTCATTACAATATTTCAATATGTCAAATTTATAAAAAAAAGAGCGCCTAAATGACACCCTTACTATTCTAAATGGCGCCCGATGTAGGACTCGAACCTACGACCTAACGGTTAACAGCCGTGCGCTCTACCGACTGAGCTAATCGGGCATTACTCCAATAGTATAATACAATTTGGAAATAAATGTCAATAATATTTCTTAAAAAATTTGCATTATACTACTGGTTTTTACAAATATTTTTTTAAATCATCAATATTTTTTTCTAGCATTGCTTTAAGTCTATTTGCAAGCACTACTATTTCGGCATCAGTATTATTATATGCATTAATTTTTTCGGTTATTTCAATAACTCCTTTATTAGTTCCTTCCATCATCATTTTGGCAACTGTTTGATCACTATCATCTTTTAGAAATTTCATTTCACTCATCATTTTACTACTCATCTTAGCCATTGTACCTACTTCTTCATTTTGTTTACCATACTTTTTTAAAATATCTTCGGCCTCAGTACAAATACTATCATAATCATCGCGTTGACTCTTTAAAAGTTTAGCAAATTTTTCATTACTAACTTTACCAATAACATCATTAATACCAATAACACCCATCTCCGCATTTTTATAAATGTAATTTAGAAACTCAACTTCTTCACTCATATTCTTTTTCAAAATAAAATCACCCATTTATATTATGGGTAATTTATTTATTATTATACTTCTTGAACAACCGCAATAATCATTGGTTTACATTCAGTTTCTTCATATAAGTATTTACTTAATTCTTCTCTTATTTCGACCTTTATTTTATTGTAATCAACAAATGTTGGGGTAATATTACGATTAATAATATTTTCACAAATATGTTTTATTTCTTCAATTAAATCTCTTGAATCTTTAACATAGATAAATCCTCTAGTTGTAACTTCTGGCCCTACTAATAAAACTTTATCTTTCTTAGAAATAGTAGCACTTATTAAAACTATCCCATTTTCCGATAACATTTCTCTATCTTTAATAACAAGTTCACCAACATCTTCTGATGATTTACCATCGATTAAGACATCATTAACTTTAATAGTCTCGTGATTATCAAGTAATTTACCATTTTCAAAAGTAACTACTTCCCCATTTTGTTTTAAAATAATGTTTTCACTTTTAATACCTAATCTACTTGCCAAATTAGCATTATTAACCATATAACGATATTCACCTTTAACTGGCATATAATATTTTGGCTGAACAAGTTTTATCATTAACATCAAGTCTTCACTAGATGGATGATGTAAAATAACTTTATCACTTGGTAAGTTAACAATATTACAACCAAATTTAGCAAGTTCATTTTCTAGTTTTACTAAAGTTTTTTCATTACTATCATAACGAGG
>CANPZJ010000064.1 GCA_947588795.1 uncultured Bacilli bacterium | reverse complement strand
ACTAAAATTACATTAAAATATAGAGATTTATTTGAAATTAAAAATTAAGTTAGCACACCTATGCAAATAGTGATTTATTTTTTATAATTATAAAAAAATAGTTATTAATTTCTTTTTTTGAATTGAACAAAATGCTATTAAGTGTTAGAATATACTTTAAGTTTTTGGAGGAGTAGGTAGTATGAAGAAGTTATTACCAGCATATATTCTTTGCTTAGTATTCTGTCTTATGCTTTTTATCTATGAACCAATAATGATGTATGCTAATAATATGAATGATTTTTGGTTTAATTTTAATATTATGATTAAACCAGTATTAGAAATAGCTATTCCTATATTTTTAACAGGAATAGTAGGCATAACTTTTATATATTTAATAATTGGTGTATTATTTAAAAAAGTCAATTGGTATTATTCTTTATTACTTATAGTATTCTTTATATTTTTTATAACTTATATAGAAGGTAATTATTTAATAGGTAGACTTCCTGGTTTAGATGGTAGTATTATTAATTGGAATAAATTTGATATTGAAAACTATATAACTTTAGGAATTTCTGTATTATTATTAATTATAGGTTTAATATCTATTAAAAAATGTGGTTTAGCTAAAACCATTAATTATGCAGCATATGTTTCTTTAGCAATTTTATTAATGCTAGGAACTTCTTTTGTAACTACATTAAATAATAATAAAAGAATGTTTAATCAAAAAAATAAATTAGTTTTAACTTTTGATAATATAAATACAGTATCTAATAATAAAAATTATTATATAGTTTTACTTGATGCCGTTGATAGTGGTAAGTTCTATAAAGAATGGCAAAAAGATCCTAAATATAAAGATTTATTTAATGATTTTACTTTTTATAATAATGCCCTAGCGTATTATCCTTTTACGCTTAATTCTCTTCCTTTAATATTAACCGGAGAGATTAATCATAATGAAGTAGAATTTAGTGAATTTTCATCTAATGCTTATAATAATTCACCATTATTTAAAAAATTAGTCGAAAATGATTATCATATAAATTTATATGATAAAGATATTATATGGGATGGTAACAAAAAATTTAATATTGATAATAACATAACTAGTAATACTTTTAAAATAGATTTACCATATTTTTTTAAACAAGAATTAAAATATGTTTCATTTAAATATTTACCATTTCCATTAAAAAAATATAGTAATATTGAAACTTTTGATTTTAATGATTGTATAGATAAATATCGTATAAGTTTACAAGAAGGAAATGAAATTATTGAAAATAATCCTAAACTAGAATTTACCGAGAATAATGAATTTAAGTATCTGCACTTAGAAGGTGGCCATCAACCATTTAATTTAAATGAAGAATTAGAATATGTTGATAATGGTACTTATATGCAAAAATTACATGGTAACTTGAAGTATGTTAAAAATTTCTTAGATAGATTAAAAAAGAATAATTCTTATGATAATTCCGTAATTGTTATTATGGCTGATCATGGTTATAGTAAAACTGGTAAAGGTAATTTATTTTATCGCATGAATCCAATACTTATTATTAAAGGAATTAATGAAAATCATGAAGTAGTCATATCTGATAAAGCTATTTCTTATGAAGATGTTAATAGTGCTTTAGTAGAATTAGTAGATGGTAAAAAGAGTACTGATTTATTTCAAGATATTCCAAGTAAAAGAAAAAGAACAGTATTATGGTATCACTTTACTAAAGAAAACCATATGGTGGAATATACGACAACTGGTAAAGCAAGTGATATAACTAAATTCAAAAAAACTGGTCGAGTTTTTGATTGGAAGAGATAATATGAGTTACTTTATAAATCTATTAGGAATTATAATGCGTTTTCTATACAAAGTATTTAATAATTATGGTGTAGCTATTATATTCTTTACCCTTATTAGTAAATTTATTTTGTTACCATTATCTATCTGGGTCCAAAAAAACTCAATTAAAATGGTAAAAATGGAGCCAGATATTAATCATATTAAAATTAATTATTTTGGTGATAAAGATAGAATAGCAGATGAACAAGCAAAATTATTTAAAAAAGAAAAGTATAATGCCTTTGCTTCATTAATACCTTTACTTATTCAAATTATTTTATTAGTAGGATTAGTGGAAGTTATTAATCATCCATTAACTTATATTTTAAAATATGATTCTAATGTTACTAGTAAAATGGTGAGTATTGCAGTTGCTAAAAATAATTTAGAAAAAGATTCTTCATCGCTAGAAATTGCCGTAGTTAAAGATATTAAAAACCATCAAAATTTAGCTGATTATGAAAAAATAATTGATACGAAAAATATCGAAAAGTTAAATTTAAAATTTATGGGCTTAGATTTATCAATTGTGGCTAGTATTGAACTTGGTATAGCTCTTTTAGTACCTATTTTAGCGGGCTTAAGTTCACTTTTATTATGTATTGCTCAAAATAGAATAAATGTGTTACAAAAAGAACAAAGTAATTCAAATAAATATGGCATGTTAATATTTTCCGTTGGTCTTTCTTTATATTTAGGTTTCTTTGTTCCAGCTGGAGTTGCTTTATATTGGGTTTTTAGCAATTTATTTGCGATTATTCAACAATGGTTACTCAATATCTTTATTAATCCGAAAAATTATATAAATTATGAAGAGTTAGAAAAAACTAATCAAGAATTAAAAGAATTAAATGATATTAGTAAACAAAATAAGTTAACTAGAGAAGAAAAATTAAAATCTAAAGAAGATTATAAAAGATTTTTTAAAGTTGTTAATAAACATTTAGTATTTTATTCTGAAAGTAATGGTTTTTATAAATATTATAAAGGTTTTATTGAATATATTTTAGAAAATACTAATATTATTATTCATTACATAACTAGTGATTATCATGATAATATCTTTAATTTAGCGAAAGAAAATAATCGAATTAGAGCATATTACATTGATGATAAAAGACTTATTACTTTAATGATGAAAATGGATGCCGATGTCGTAGTTATGACAATGCCAGATTTAGATAATTATCATATTAAAAGAAGTTATTTAAGAAAAGATATTAATTATATAATGGTTCAACATGCAATGGATAGTATGAATATGACTTTAAGAAATAAAGCAATTAATGCTTATGATACTATATATGTTATTGGTAAAGATCAATATGAAGAAGCAATTGCTATTGATAAATTATTTGGCATAAAACAAAATATTGTTAAATGTGGTTATCCTTTACTTGATGAAATGATTGATGAATACAAAAAGAATAAAAAAGAAAATAAACAAAAACAAATATTAATCGCACCATCTTGGCAAAAAGATAATATTATTGATTTATGTTTAGATGAAATACTTAATAAACTTAAAGGTAAAGATTACCAAATAATAGTAAGACCTCATCCACAACATGTAAGACATGCGAAAGATAAATTTATTAAGATGCAAGAGGAATATAAAGATAATAAAAATATTATTATAGAAACCGATTTTTCGAAAAATGATACAGTATTTAATGCGGATATCTTAATAACAGATTGGTCTAGTATTTCCTTAGAATATGCCTTTGTTACGAAAAAGCCAGTTGTCTTTATTGATACACCAATGAAAGTTATGAATCCTGAATACAAGAAAATAGATATAGAGCCAATTAATATTTGGATTAGAAATAAAATTGGTAAATTACTTTCTTTAAAAGAAATTAAAAATATTGATAAAGAAATAGATGAAATATTAAAAAATTACAAAAAATATCAAAAAGGTATTGAAAAAATTACTAAAGAAAGTGTATATAATATTGGCAGTAGTAGTGAAGTAGGCGGAGATTATATTATTTCCGCTATTGAAGAAAAAATAAAAGAAAGGAAGAGTGGTAAGAATGAAAAATAAAATAATGATATGTTTATCTTATGTCTTAGTTACTATTGGTTTAACTTTTGCCTTAGCGATAAATGTTCATGCTTATATTGATCCATCAGTTATGACTTATGCAATTCAAGCCGTTGCTGGCGTAGTTATCGCTGTCGGTGCCTTTATTGGTATTTATTTTCGTAAAGCTAAAAAGAAAATTAATGATAAATTAGGAATAGATGAAAATAAAAACAAAGAAGTTGAAAATGACGATATAGTTGTAAAAACCAAAAAGAAAAATAAAAATAAAAATAAAGAATAATTGCTTATTAAATATTAAAAGTTGTGAAATAAAAGCATATGCAAAAAACAAATGCTTTTATTTTTGTATAAATTTAATTTATTTTTGCTGATTTTGCAAAAAAAACACAAAAAGGTGAATTAGAAAAGTAAATGCAATTTAAAATCTTATTAATCTATTTAAATTTTAATTAATAATTTAATTAAATTATTAATTAAAAAGTCAAGTGCAACTTTTGAATAATCAACAATAAGTACCTAAATGTGATTTTATGCCGAGAAAACTTTTGACATTTGGTGGTTTATGATAAACTTTGAAAGAGAGTGAAAGAACGAAATGAAGCGAAGCGAAATGTAGTCGGTTCAACAATCGTTCTTTTTCATAAAAACCGGAACCAAATGTCAAAAGGAAATTGGAATAAAAAAGCATTAAATACAATTAATCTTTTCTTG
>CANPZJ010000063.1 GCA_947588795.1 uncultured Bacilli bacterium | reverse complement strand
TCTTTTAAATCAGCAAGAACTTTTTTATCAATTAATGTTCCTTTAGTAGCTACTACTTTTTTACCATCTTTAATATCTTCTGCTAAAGTACAGCCAAGTAGTCTTTCAGTAATATTTAATTTCTTATTAAATTTATAACGACCAACTTTAGCTAAATCATAACGGAATCTATCAAAGAATCTAGTTATTAATTGGTTTTTCGCACTATCTAAAGTAGCTGGTTCACCAGGTCTTAATTTTTCATAAATTTCAATAAGTGCTTCATCAGTATTTTTCGTACTATCTTTGGCAATAGTATTCTTTAAATATTCATTCTCACCAAAAACACTAGTAATATCTTCATCACTAGATAAACCTATTGCTCTTAAGAATGTTGTAACTGGTACTTTTCTTGTTCTGTCAATTCTAACATAAACAATATTCTTAGCATCAGTTTCAAATTCTAGCCAAGTACCTTTATTAGGTATAACTTCACCAGATATAATACGACGACCATTCTTATCTATTTCTCTTTTGAAATAAATAGATGGACTTCTTACAAGTTGAGAAACAATAACTCTTTCAGCACCATTAATAATAAATGTTCCGGCCTCAGTCATTAAAGGCATGTCACCCAAGAATATTTCTTGTTCTTTAACCTCTCCTGTTTCATGAATGAAAACTCTTGCTTGCACTTTTAAAGGTGTTGCATAGTTTACCATTCTTTCTTTTGCTTCTTTAATAGAATATCTTGGTTCTTCAAAAGAATAATCACCAAATTCTAGAGAAATGTTACCAGTAAATGATTCCACAGGAAATAAATCATCAAAAACTTCTCTAATTCCTTTTTCTAAGAAGTCTTGATAACTTTTCTTTTGAATTTCTAGTAAATCAGCAAGTTCTAGCGTATTTTTTGATTTTGAAAAGCTTCTTCTTTCACGATAATCACCAAATTTTAAGGTCTTATAAGCCACGATATCACCCCTATACAAGTATTTTTAATTTGGAAAATATAAATACGTCACCAATTTATAATTTTAACAATAAAATAAAGGTAAGTCAACTATTTTTTTAAAGAAATTACCCAAAATCCTTTACTTTTTGCTATTAAATTGGTTGTACATACATTATCCAGTTCTTCTTTTATGCTTTTAGCACCCTTATCCTTGGATATGACAAACCATAATTCGCCATCTTTATTTAATTTTGCTAAGCCACCTTTTAAAAATTCTCTTAATACTTCTTTTCCTGCTCTAATTGGTGGATTAGTAATAATTAAATCATATTTATTAGTAACACTTTCATAGATGTTACTTACTCCTGCAGTTGCATCTACTCCATTTTCTTTGATATTCATCTCAGCAAGATGCACCGCTCTTTTATTTATATCAAACATATCTACATGTATATTCAATATTTTACTTAAAGTTATTCCAATAAAGCCATAACCACAACCAATATCTAAAATACTATTAATATCTCTATTATTCATCTTTAAAAAAGTATTTACTAAAAACAAAGATGCATAATCAACTTTATTTTTGGAAAATACACCATTATCACTCTTAAACGTAAAATTATATGCATTAAAAGAAAATTTTATGTCATGTAAATTACTTTTTAAATTTTCATTATTAGTAAAGTAATGTTCCAAATATTTATCTCCGTTTCTTTCAATATAAATGAGTATACCATATTTAAATTTACAAAACAAGAATATTTTTTAAAAAGTAAGAAAACTTACCTACGGACATTTTCTTGATTTAATACTATTTCTAATTATTTTGTCTATTAAAATATTAAATCTATATCTTTTATAATATAAATAATATTTATTATTTTTATAATCTTTTTTATTAATTATATTAACATTTTCTAAAACAATAAAATTAATATTTTATTTTAGTTATATCATCTATTTCTAAATAATTTAATATTTCTCTATCTATATTATAACTTTTTATTTTCTTATTTTTAGTTATTAATATAAGATAATCTGGATAACACCTTTTAAAAAATACATATCTATTACTTTTCATATTCTAATTTTTTAAACCAATATCTATTTATTATTCTTCTAACTCTCAACTGACTTCCATATTTTCTATTATACCAATAAGACATAATACTCATAAATGGTTTACTTATATTTTTTTGATATTTATATCTATAATGGATTTCTTTGATTTTCTTTTTTATATTTTCATAACTTTCTTTTCTTATTTTAACAATAGTTTTATTATTAATAACTTTATATGTATAACCTAAAAAAGAAAATCCTTCTTTAATACTTATTATTTTTGTTTTTTTATTATTTAATTTTAATTTATAAATATTCTCTAATATATTCTTTATTTTAATACATCTTTATCATGATGAATTAAAACAAAATCATCCATATATCTAATATAATATTTTATATGCAAATTATTTACGATATAATGATCTAACTTATATAAATAGAATATTGATAAGAATTGACTAGTCATATTACCTATAGGAAGTCCTTTATCTTTTTCATAAATTGGAATACTTGCTATTTCTTTAGACCATTTATCTTCTTTTATTATATATTTATTTTTAATACTATTTATCTCTTTATTTATATAATCTTGATTAGTACTATCAATAATAGTACTTAAAAAGTTATATTCATCTTCACTTAATTTATCTTTTAATAAATTAAGTAGTACTTTATGATCTATGGTATAAAAATATTTACTTATATCCATTTTTAAAACATAAAAATTATTATACTTTTTATGTTTTTCAATAAATTTTTTTATCATTTTTATACCATAATCTGTCCCCATATTTTTTCTCGTAGCAATATTTCTATCATCTAAATATTTAGTTAATTTTTCTTCTAAAACATATTTAGCAATATAATGGTTTATTATTTTATCTTTAATATTTAAGGCCATAATAATTCTATGCTTAGGTTCACTAATCATAAATATATTATATTTATCTATTTTATAATTACCACTTTTAATTGTTTTTATTATTTCTTCAATATTTTGCATTTTATTTTTTTCAAAATAATATATTCTATTTTTATTTTTGACATTTTTAGCTATTTCACTTTCATATAAATTTAAAATATTATTTAGGGTGGCATTCTCTTTCATTTTTAATCCACCCATATATCATTTTGGAAATATTTGCTAAGTCATTACTTTTACTTAAACATTGCTTTTCGCTAATATATTTTTTCTTATAAGCTCTTTCTAAATAAAAATCTAACATATTAAGTTTACTTAAAATTTGTATTTGAATATTTTTCTTTTCTTTTAAATCATTTATTTCATTAGCATTATAAACTAATTCTAAAACATTTAATGCTTCTTTATAAAACATATCTTTATTGAAATAATCTTTACTCGGAAAATTTACCAATATTTTTTCAATATCTAAAATAAATTTCTTAATATTTTTAATTATTAAAAATTTTTCGCTATGATATTGCATCTTCTATCACATCTAATAATTGATTAATTTTTTTATTACTTAAAGTTTTAATTTTCTTTTCAATATCATTTATTCTTTGTTCAAAAGAAAGTTCTTTTCTTGCATTAGAAAGAACTTTTTTATAACTATTCAATTTTTGATAATCTTTTTCTATCAATATATTATCTTTTTCATATACTTTATAAGATATTTTATTATCTTCTAAAGTCTTAATAACTTTATTAAAAGCAGATTCAGGGAATCCTGCTCCACCTTTACTAGGTACAATTTTATATTTCATAAGATGATGAATAATAATAGCATCATCACCAAAACAGTTATAAAATTTACCACTTTTTCTAAGTTCTATTACTTCACTATTCATTAATCAATTTGTCACTTTCTATTTTTTTTCATAAAACACTAAAAATGGGGATATCAAAAAATTTTTTTGACACCCCTGCACATATTAACTTTTTTCATTTAGGCACTTTCAAAGAATCAAATCTTTTATAATTTGAAGCCGTGGGACAATAATAGTTTGACCTATATATAGGTCATTAAAACAAGTGAGATAAAAAGGGTTTAGTTCCGTTTTATTTTATAACTTTTATTTATAGGCGAAAAATTTATAAAATAATATATTAACAATAATTAGGCTAATAGGAAAATTCGTAAATTTATCCGTCCTAATTCCTCGTTCGGAAGATATTGTAAATGCGAACTTATAATTTTTTTACTTTAACATTTATATAAGTTTTTATATTGACACTTACAATATTTTTCCTAGACATTCCTATTTCGGAAGATTTTCTTCCTAGACAGCCTTTGTTCTCTATCTTTCTCACTATATAACCTTAATCATATAACCCCTCAAGCTATAGAGAGCTACAGGCCGGGCACCATTCGCATTATTCAAGTTGTTGTTGTTCAGATTGCCGTTATTATTAACATTCTGCGCATTCACATTCGTGTTACTCGTACTATTGACACCAAAGCGAGCCATTTTAATATTCAAGACTGCCTATCTATAATGAATAAATCCATTATATACATTTTAATGTGCAAAACCCATTTTTCGGACCGCCCAGGTGCCTTAGCCACCTAGGGCGGTATCTATCGTTTTTACTGACCTTTTTAACTTAACTGTGTCTGAAGAGACATATTGTTAAGTTTTTTTATTAAGGAGGTATTATATATGAATAA
>CANPZJ010000062.1 GCA_947588795.1 uncultured Bacilli bacterium | reverse complement strand
TTATTATTTATTAAGATTTTTTTATTATTTTGACATACTAAGACATTAAATTTATCTAATTTATATAATTTATTATTTTCTTCTACTAAAGGATTAATATTTTTTAATAAATCATCTAAAGCTATTTTTTTATCTTTAATAGCATAAGATAATTCATATTTATCTATTTTATAATTTAAATATATATTATCTAGACAATAAGTATAAATATTATCAGTATATTCTTTTAATTCTTTATTACAAGTTTTAGTTTCTAATACTTGAATATCATAATTATCATATAAATCCTGTTCTTCTATTTTTGTATTAGTTAAAACAAGTTCATTATTATTTTTATATTCTTTAAGTAATCCTACTACAGTTATATAATCATATATTTTATATTTAGTAATATTTAAATTTTTAATATTAACAGTTAATTTTTTGGTATCATTAAATTTAACATAACCATTTAGTGAATCTGTAGTACTATATTCTTTTAATTCAATACTACTTACCCCATTTATTTTACTTATTTTACCAGTTACTTTAATAAAATCATTATGATATTTTTTATAATTTTCATCTGGTTCACTTAATAATTTATTAATATCTATATTATCAAGCATATCACTTTTACACATGAAATCTTTTTTAAAATTATTATCAAAGACATATTCTTTATCACATTTATATATGCGATAAAATAAACTATTATAAATAGATATTTTATTATTTATTTTATTTTCTATAACATATATAGGGCTAATATTTAAAGTAGAAACTTTTAAATAATCTATACCATAAGTAATAATAATTAATAAGATAGGTAAATAAATCATCATAAATATATTTTTCTTTTTATTAAATAATATACTAATATCTATTAATATAATACCAAGACATAATGAAAATAATTTATAGATACTATAAATATCTAGAACCATAGGAATTAATATAAATAATATTCCTAATATTAAAAATATTAATTTTTTATTTTTCATATATACCTCTATTTTATTATACTCTACATTTATTTTAAAACACCAAAAAAGTTAGCATTTGCTAACTTTTATTTACTAAATTTTACTTATTAGTTTAAAGCATCTTTTAGTTTGCTTCCTGCTTTAAATGAAGCAACTGTCTTTGCAGGAATTTTTAAAGGTTCTTTAGTTAGAGGGTTAATACCTTCTCTAGCAGCTCTTTTTTTAGCACTAAAAGTACCAAAGCCAACTAAAGTAACTTTTCCTTCCTTTTTAAGTCCAGTAGTAACTGCGTTAAATACAGCATCTACTGCTCTAGCAGCTGCAGCTTTTGATAATTCAGTTTCAGCAGCAACTAATTCAACTAATTCTGTTTTAGACATGTTTCTTTACCTCCTCTTAATTAAATAAACATTATCTTTGTTAGGACCTATTGTCCTCACATATTAAGAGTAGCAAATATTTAATTTAAAATCAATAAAAAACAACAAAAAATTACGATTTAATCGTAATTTTCTTAAAATTTAACTCATTTTTGACATTTTTTTGACTATAAAACTATGGCAATTAAGTTATTTGAACCTTTATTTACGATCTTAGTTACTGTATTAGATAACTTAAATCTTGTATTATCTGGCATCATATTAAGTTTTGCTTGAATACCTTCTTGAACGATTACTTCAAGGCTTCGACCAAATATTTCACTTTTCCAAATGCTTCCAGGATCAGTTTCATAATCTTTCATTAAGTAATCAATTAATTCTTTACTTTGAACTTCACTACCGATAATTGGTTCAAAAGTTGATTCAACATCTACCTTTAAAAGATGAATACTACTAGCAAGAGCTTTTAATTTAACTCCATATCTACTTCCTTGTTTTACTATCTCAGGTGTTTCTAGTTTCATATCTTTAAGTGTTGGATAAACAATACCATAACCAGTAGTTTTCGCTTGTTTCAAGGCATTGCGTAATAAATCAGTTTCTTCTTTACCATCTTTGTAGCTTGCAAATATCTTAAGTAGTCCTGCTTTAGTAGTAGCAGTTTCACCCATTAGTGATTTTAATGTTTCATCATATAACTCATTTGGACTTTCTAGATTTATCGTAACCACACCAGTCGCTGCATTAAGTTCACTAATATAAGCCTTTGAAATATAAGGACTATCTTCAAAGTGACTTAAGATATAATCAACATCTTTTAATTTATTGACACTGATAACACTTTCTCTAATTTTTTCTAAATAATGCATTTTTATTTCATTTGTATTAGATAGAACATGAACCCATTCTGGAATACTTACTTCAATATCTAAAACAGGAAATTCATATAAAGCTTCTTTTAATATATTCATGATTTCTTTTTCATTCATCGCTTCAACGTTTATAGGCATAACAGGGACATCATAATTATCACTTAAAGAACGAGATAATTCAACTGTATCTGAGTTAGTTGGATGAACTGTATTTAAAACGACAATAAATGGTTTACCTATTTCTTTTAATTCGCCAACAATTTTTTCTTCGGCTTCCACATAATTTTCTCTTTTAATTTCTCCAAAAGAACCATCTGATGTTACTACAATACCTATAGTAGAATGATCTTTAATAACTTTTTGGGTACCTACTTCTGCTGCTTCGACAAAAGGGATGGCATCAGGAAACCATGGTGTCTTTACCATTCTTGGATTACCATCTTCATCTTCATATCCATTAGCCTCAGGTATGACATAACCAACACAATCAACTAATTTGATGTTAGTCTCAAAATTATCAACCTTAATTGTCGCCCCATTACTTGGTACAAATTTAGGCTCAGTAGTCATAATAGTTTTACCTTCTGCACTCTGTGGTATTTCATCTAAACACTTCTTTTTATCAAAATCATCAGTTATATTAGGAACAACCAAGTTTTCAATAAATCTTTTTATAAATGTCGATTTGCCAGTACGAACAGCCCCAACTACTCCTAAATATATTTCCCCATTTCCTCTTGTAGCAATAGAAGATATTATACTTTCTTTTTCCATAACTTCTCTCCTTTTTCTACTTAATGATATGTGAAATATTTTTACTTATGCAAAAAAGTGGGCACAATCGCCTATAATTGTACCCACAAAGCGTCCCACGGCTACCATTTTCTTGCAAATGATAAGCCACAATATAAAATATTTTTGATTCTTTATGCCTAACAACGCAAGATATTCAAAGAATCAAAATAATATCTTGCCAAAAAGTTAATAAAAAGTGCCTAAGAATAGAATGCCAAATAATATCTTTTTAACTAATATTGTATTTGTAATCCAGTCATTCCATCATATTTTTGCGAAATGCTATAAGGATAGACAAATACTCTGCCTAAGCCACTACCACCTAAAGTATAGTTTTGTGATTGAGTTAAAGATACACTTGCTACTGCATGTTGATAAGATCCATATAATGCTGGTGAACTTTGAGTTGGCGTAACATCGCAATCAACTGAAACTTCCAATGCTGTAATATTATCATTAACAATATTCATTGAAATACCAAAGCCTTCATCAAATTTTTTAATATTAGTACCATTCCAAGCATAAGATATTCTTTGATACTCACCATTAAGTTTATAAATTTGTTCACCTGATTGAGAGCCATTTCTAAAACTTAAACCAAAGCCTCGAATACCAATAACGTCAAATGATCTTGTTGATGGTATTCCTTTCCAAACAGCTGTTACAACAACATAGTTCCATGTTGTGTCACCAACAACAACCATATCAATTTCTTTAGCTGATGTTGCACCGTAAGCACCTTTATCATCTAACATTGGCATTATTGGATTAAAATTTTCATATTCTTCTTTAGTTATTTCTTTTTCTGTAGTTACACCAAGCATAGGATTATAAGTACTTTCAACAAATGTTTCTGTTTTTTCTATATTACTATAATCTAAACTTTTTAATTTTGCATATTGTTCTTCATCCATTAACATAATGTAATCATGAGTATGAACTTTAAGAAAATTATTATAATCTTCTTCAGAAATCTCAATACCATTATTATTAATAATAGATTCAGCAAAAGTGTTAATCGGTAATATAGTAAGTAAGCCAACAAATGCTAGTAACATATACTTCACATTCTTCAAACCCTTTTATCTCCTTTCCAACTTCATTTTAAAATATTTTGTCGAAAATTAGCAACCTATTTTAACGAGAATAGCTATTCTCAGAATGTGAGAATTTTATTTTTTTAATAGATTAAGAACATTTTTATTTAATGTAGCCATTGCTTCTTCGTAATTGTTACAACTACCAGTAATGCACTTTGTTATTTTCTCTGTCTTAGCATCATATTCATAATTTTCAATTTCCAAATTATTTTTATCATAAATATGTACCTCTAAAATAGAAACATTTAAATTAAAAGAATACTGATATTTTAAAGGGCTATTTTTACTTGTATAACTTATTTTATTAACATTACCCTTAACGTTATAAATAATCTTATAATTATTTGTTTCCTTCATCAAAGTATTATTTGTTATTTCTTCAAATCCATTATTTAGAAATATTTTCTTTATTTCTTCATTGCTCAAATTATCATATTCATATTCTAAATCTTCATTATCGTCTTTATGGAAAATTTTATTATTAGAAAAATCTAAAGTAAAGACAAGTTTGCTTTCATATTTTTGAACTTCATTTTGTGAATCAATTAT
>CANPZJ010000061.1 GCA_947588795.1 uncultured Bacilli bacterium | reverse complement strand
AGCGAAAAGATATTATAGATTATTCATATGTCTTTTTCAATGTTGTTGTGTTGCACTTCATTTTTAAATTAACAAAAAATCTTATAATTGACATTGTAGTGAAAAAGTATTAGAATAAACCTCACTGAGGTGGTTTTATGGAGAAAGTTGTAAATTTTTATGAGAATAATGGGGAAGATATACTAACAATTAATAAGGATGTAATAAAAAATACTATTTCTTGTCTTGATGCAGAATTAGATTTTGAAAATAGTTATAGTGATGAAACTAGCGCTATTGCCTTTGTTAAATTTATTAAAGAAGCATTTCCTAAGTTAATAGCATTACATTTGAAAACAAATAAGGATAATCCTTTAGAATTAAAGAATATATATGAAATTAAAGCTCGTGCTTATCAAAATAAGCAATATCTTGCATTTGAAGAATTCGTTAATAAAAGCAATGTATTTGTTTTACCTGCTCTTTTATCATTTGAAGAAGCAAGAAGAGTTGTTGAAGATATTAATACATTTTTAATGGATTATAATATAGGGAGAATTTTGATTGATGAAAAAGGAACTAGCTTAATAATTGATTGCACTTTACAAGATATAAAGAATGCTTATTATATGGAATTACAAAGATTAGAATATTTAACTAATCCTCAACAAACAAAATATGACAGATAAAAATAAAAATTTATCTGTTTTTTAATATTTTCGTCATATTTCGACATAACTTTACATGAATTGACAAAATTTGTCAAAACTTCCTATGGCTTTTTGTCAAATAATCTTTTATAATGGATTTACATGCAGTACAAATATTATTTTTAGAAAAAGGAGAAAGATGATGAAAAATAGTATTAATGTTTTAGTCATTGATAGTAATAAATCTATGACTAAAGATATTGAGAAGTATTTTGGCAGTCATGAAGTAATTAAAGTAGTAGCATGTATTAATGATGGAGAGGAAGGCCTTAGATATATTATTAATAACACTCAAGATATTGATGTTATTGTAATGGATTTAATTCTTCCTAAATTAGATGGTTTGTATATTCTTAGTGAACTTGACAAAAGAAAGATCTTTAAGAATATAATTGTAACTACTAATTTTAAAGATGAAAGTATATTGGAGGAAGCTAATAGTTATGGAATTAATTATTATATGTTAAAACCAGTAAACTACATTAGTTTAGAAAAAAGAATACTTTCAATGAGTATGAAAAATAACACTAATAAAAATGGAAAACTCTTTAATCAAGAAGCAATTATTACTAATTTATTACATAATTTAGGTATACCTTCCCATGTAAGAGGTTATCAATATATAAAAGAAGGTATTGAAATAGTTTATCGCAATAAAAAAAGTATAACTTATATAACTAAGGATGTTTATCCAGAAATAGCGAAGAAATATGAAACAACTCCAACTAGAGTAGAAAGAGCAATTAGACATGCCATTGAAATAAGTTGGAGTAGAGGAGATATTAATTTAATGGAAAGTGTTTTTGGTAATAGTCTAGATATTAATAGAGATAAACCAACTAATGCTGAATATATAACAACTTTAGCAGATAAATTAAAAGTGGAGAATAATTTAGTTTATAATTAATAAAGGAAGCATAACAACTTCTTTTATTTTTTGTGTAAATTGTAATTTTTCTTTGATTGTGATATATTACTAGCAAGGTGATACTATAAAATGAAAAAGGTATTAACAATAATTCTTGATGGATTTGGTTTAAGAGAAGAAGAGCGGGGTAATGCGATTAAATCAGCTAATATGCTATGTTTTAATAAACTATGGGCAGAGTATCCACATTCAGTACTATCAGCATCTGAAGAAGCAGTAGGATTACACGAAGGACAATTTGGTAACAGCGAAACAGGACATACTACTATTGGAGCAGGTCGTTTAATTAAACAAAATGAAACTTTAGTGGATGATTTTCTTGCAAGTAATATATCAGAAAATGAGACATTTAAAAAGTTATTATTAAATAAAGATAAAGATATCCATATTATGGGTTTGTGCAGTGATGGTAATGTTCATGCTGGAGTAGATGACTTTTTAAAAATGCATGATATTCTTGTTAAAAATGGCTTTACTAAAATTCATTATCATTTAATTACTGATGGTAGAGATACAGGTGTTCATTCAGCATATACCTATATAAAACAGATTGAAGATGCTATTAAACATAGTAAAGTTGGAAATATTGCGACAATCTGTGGTAGATATTATGCAATGGATCGCGATAAACATTATGATAGAACAAGAAAATATTATGAACTTGTTACTAGAGGTGTTGGTAATAATTATAGTGATATTAAGAAAATAATTAATGCGATGTACGAAAAAGGAATAACTGATGAATTTTTAAATCCTATTGTGGTTGATTCTAATTCCTTAATTAAAAATGGTGATGTTCTAATATGGATGAATTATCGAGCAGATAGGGCTAAACAAATCTTAAGAACTTTTGTTGATCCAAATTTTTCGGAATTCCATACTTATAAAATGGATAATTTAGAAGTGTATTCATTCTTACCTATAGATAAAGATATACCTACTAAAAATTTTATAGATGATCCAGTTATTAACAATCCTTTAGGGTTATATTTTGAAAAATTAGGTTTAACCCAAGCAAGAATTGCTGAAACGGAAAAATTTCCGCATGTTACTTATTTCTTTGATGGAGGATACAATGGTAAAATTAATAAATGTAGTGAGTTTTTAATACCATCACCACAAGTAGCAACTTACAATTTAAAACCAGAAATGAGTGCGGTTGGTGTTACGAAAAAGTGTATTGAATGCATGCAACAAGATTATGATTTTATCTTAGTAAATTTTGCTAACCCTGATATGGTTGGTCATACTGGCGATTTTGATGCTACAGTTAAAGCTTGTATGGCAGTAGATTTATGCCTAGATAAAATTATTGAAAAAGCTGATGATAATTTTTATAAAGTTATCATTCTAGCAGATCATGGTAATGCTGATATTATGATTGATGATAATGGTAATAAAGTTACAACTCATACGCTTAGTAAAGTGCCATTTATTATAAGAGATAAAAATGTTAAATTACAAGAAAGTGGAAGTCTTACGATGGTTGCTCCAACTATTCTAGAATATATGGATATTGCAGTGCCAGAAGAAATGAAAGAAACCGAAATTTTATTAAAATAATTTACTTGTAAAAATAATAGTTTTATAATATATTTAAAATAGGAGTAGGATGTGTGAGTTATGAATAATGAGCAAAATAATGTTCAAAATGGTTTAGGAAATACTGAACCAGTAAATCAAGAAAATGTTACATCAGTTGAAAATAATGTTCAACCAAATGTTCAAGCAGAAAATGTACAACCAGTTATGCCTGAACAACCAGTTCAACCAGTTCCAACTGTAGAAAATTCTAATAATGCAGTAGTACCACCAGTAAGTAGTGATAAAAAGAAAAATATTGGATTAACAGTTACTTTAACAGTTTTAGGAGTGCTAATAGTAGTAGGAATTGTTTTAGGTGTGCTTTGGTTCTTAAACGGTGGAAATACTAAAAATGTGTATTATCAAGCAATAGATAATTTAGCAAGTAATGCTATTACTAATATTAATAATATAGAAGATGAATTAAATAAACCTCTTGGAATTAATGCTAATATTAGTGCTAATATGACAACTAGTGATAGTAGTATGAGACAAATTGCAAGTCTCCTTAATAAAATGAACATTAATATGGATATGGAAATGGATTATAATAATAAAGTAAGTAATATGACTTACGATATTAAATATAATAATGGTAGTTTAATTAAAGCAGATTTAATTTTAAATAATGATAATGCTTATATTAATTTAAATAGTTTATATAATAAATCTATTAAATTGCCATCAGATTCAGGGATTGATAATTTATGGCAAGCGTATGACTTTGAAAGTTATAAAGTAGTAGTTGGAGAAATGGCTAATATTCTAAAATCATCATTAAAAGAAGATTACTTTACTACTAAAGATGCTAAAGTAAATAATGTAAATACTAAGGTTTATATCTTAACATTGACTGGCAAAGATATGCACAATTTAGAATTAGATGTTTTAAATAATATGTTACAAGATGAAAAATTAATAAATGCTTTAAATTCTATTGTAGGTAGTGATGTTAAAGAAACAATAGAAAGTATTAAAAATAATGTTACTGAAGAAGAAGGTACATTTGTAAGTGAAATATATGTTAATAAATCTACTAAAAAGTTAGAAAAAGTTAATATAAACATTAATGGTAATGCTCTAGAATTAAATAAATCAGATGTTGATAAGTTTGATATTGTTCTTAATAATAATGATAACAAAGTAGTAATTGGCTATATAATTATGAGTGATAATAATTTTACTATTTCCCTAAAAGATACTGGCGTAGATATTACATTAGAAACAAAAGTAGAGAATAACACAGAAATAATTAATTTAAACTTTGAAGCATATGGTACTTATATTAAACTTAATTTAGAAAGACAAGAAGAAAGTGGTAAAGCAGGAATAACTTTAAGTGATGATAATAACAATAAATTATCATTGAATATAGATTATACTATGAAGCAAATAAATAAAGTTACTTCTAAAAATGTTAGTAACTATGTTGAACTAGATAAGATGACTGATAATGATTACAATACAATAATGCAAAACTTATATCAAAATAGTACTTTAATGTCATTAATGCAAAGTTTAAT
>CANPZJ010000060.1 GCA_947588795.1 uncultured Bacilli bacterium | reverse complement strand
GTGTTGGTGGTTCAGTCGTTAATGCCTTAAGTACCAAAATGGATGTGGTGATTTATCGTGATGGGGTAATCTCTAATATTCGTTTTGTGGATGGAGGTAAAGTAGATTCCCCATTAAAGACAATTGGTAAAACTAATAAAACCGGTACCATTGTTACTTTTTGGCCTGATTATAATATTTTTAAAAATTGTGCTTTTTCATATACAACTATTTGTGAAAGAATGCAAGAAAGTGCCTTTTTAATTCCGAATGTTACGATTGAAGTAATTGATGAAGATGATAATAAGTCAGTTAAGTATCATTATGAAGATGGTTTAACTAATTTTATTGAATATATTAATGAAGATAAAAATACATTACATAAAGTCTTAAATTATACTGGTAGTAAAAATGGTATTGAAGTAAATGTAGCTATGCAATATACTGATACTTATAATGAAAATATTATTTCCTTTGTTAATAATGTTAAAACAACTGATGGTGGTACCCATGAAGTAGGTTTTAAAACAGGCATTACCAAAGCTTTTAATGATTATGTTAAAATGAATAATTTAGTAAAGGGTAAAGATAGTACTTTTGATGGTAGTGATGTAAGAGAAGGTTTATCTGTAGTTATCAATTTAAAAATTCCGGAAGATAAATTACAATTTGAAGGACAAACTAAAGGTAAATTAGGTACACCGGAAGCAAGAACAATTACCGAAAGTATCACTTATGATAACATTAGATTTTTCTTAGAAGAAAATAAAGAAATTGCATTAAATATTGTCGAGAAAGCCACCAAAAGTAAAGTAGCAAGAGAAGCAGCAAGAAAAGCAAGAGAAGATGCTCGTAATGGTAAGGGTAAAAATAAAATTGAGAAAAACTTATCAGGAAAATTAGCACCTGCTACTACTAAAAATGGTAAAATTAATGAGTTATTCCTAGTCGAAGGTGATTCTGCGGGCGGTTCTGCTAAAAGTGGAAGAGATCGAAAATTCCAAGCCATTTTACCTTTAAGAGGTAAAGTTATTAATGCTGAGAAAACTAGTGTAGCCGATATTTTAAAAAATGAAGAGATTAATACGATCATTCATACTATTGGTGCCGGTTTAGGTAATGAATTTATGGTTGAAGATTCTAATTATGATAAAGTAATAATTATGACCGATGCCGATGTCGATGGATCACATATTCAAATTCTTCTTTTGACCTTCTTTTATCGTTTTATGCGTCCTTTAATTGAAGCAGGTAAACTTTATATTGCGAAACCACCTCTATATAAAATAGATTATGGTAAAAAACATTTCTATGCTTATAGTGATGAAGAAAGATTTAAAATTGTATCCGAAAATGCTGGTAAACCAGATATTTCTCGTAATAAAGGTTTAGGAGAAATGAATGCTGATGAACTTTGGGATACGACAATGAATCCGGATACAAGAAGTTTAATTAGAGTAAATATTTATGATGCTGCTCTTGCCGAAAAAAGAGTTAACATTTTAATGGGCGATAAAGTTGAACCACGGAAAGAATGGATTGAAGAAAATATTGTATTTACCATGGAAGATAATTTTAGAGTAGAATAATTGGTGATATTATGGAAGATATACTAAAAAGAATTGAAGATTATGCCCTAGAAGAAATAATGGGTGAAAGATTTGCATCTTATGCAAAAGAAATAATTCAAGATAGAGCTATCCCTGATGTTAGAGATGGTCTTAAACCTGTGCAAAGAAGAATTTTATATGCCATGTATGATGCAGGTAATACTTATGAGAAAAAATATATTAAAAGTGCCGCGACTGTTGGTGATGTTTTAGGTAAATATCACCCTCATGGTGACTCTTCTGTTTATGATGCCATGGTTCGGATGAGTCAATGGTGGAAACAAAGTGAACCTTTAATTGATATGAAAGGTAACAATGGTTCAATGGATGGAGACCCACCAGCTGCTTATCGTTATACCGAGGCAAGACTTGCTAAAATTAGTAATGAACTTTTAGGAGATCTAGGTAAAGACACAGTTGAATGGGCACCAAACTTTGATGATAGATTACTTGAGCCAACTGTTCTACCTGCTAAATTTCCTAATCTTTTAGTTAATGGCACAATGGGGATAAGTGCTGGTTATGCTACTAATATTCCCCCTCATAATTTAGGGGAGATTATTGATGCTACGATTAAAAGAATTGATTCACCTAATTGTTATTTGGATTCTATTTTAGATATCGTAAAAGGTCCAGATTTTCCAACCGGTGGTATTGTTGAAGGTATAAATGGCATAAGAGATGCCTTTAAAACTGGTAAAGGAAGAGTAGTTGTTAAAGCAAAATATACGATTACCAAAGAAAAAGGAAAAGAAAAAATAGTTATTACCGAAATACCTTATGATGTTAATAAAGCCTTACTTGTTAATAAAATTGAATCAATTCGCCTTGATAAAAAAATTGATGGTATGGCAGAAGTTCGAGATGAATCCGATAGAGAAGGCTTAAGAATTGTTATCGATTTAAAAAGTGGGGCCAATAGTGAACTAGTTTTAAATTATTTACTTAAAAATACTGATTTACAAATTTCTTATAATTATAATATGGTTGCTATTGTAAATAGAGTGCCAAAAACTTTAGGTATAATTCCGATTCTTGATGCTTATATTGATCATCAAAAAGAAGTTATTACAAGAAGATGCAAATTTGATTTAAAAATGAAAGAAAAAAGATTAGAAATCGTTGAAGGCCTTATTAAATGTATTTCTATCTTAGATGAAGTTATTAAAGTAATTAGAAAAAGTAAAAACAAAAGTGATGCTGAAAGTAATTTAATTAAAGAATTCAAATTTACGGAAGAACAAGCCAAAGCAATTGTTACTTTACAATTATATCGTTTAACTAATACTGATGTTGTAGCCCTTGAAGAAGAACTAGAAAGTTTAAAGAAATTAATTGAAGGCTTAAATGCCATCTTAAACGATGAAACAGCTTTAAAATATGTTATGAAAAAAGAATTAAAATTAGTTAAAAAAGAATATGCCGTACCAAGAAAAACTGAAATTAAAGATGAAATTACGGAAATCAAAATTGATATGCAAAGTATGATTCAAAAAGAAAATGTTAATGTTGTCGTAACTAATGAAGGATATGTCAAAAGAGTATCAGCTAAATCTTATGCGGCATCAGATGGCGAAACTTTACTAAAACCTGGTGATTATATTGCTAATCTATTTGAAACAACTACTTTAGATAATTTAGTATTATTTACAAATTTAGGTAATTATTTATTTATTCCAGTACATAAAATTTTTGAGGCTAAATGGAAAGAACTTGGCAAACATGTTAGTAATTTAGTACCATTACAAGAAGAGGAAAAGATTATTGCATCATTCATTTTAAATAAAAAAGAAAATCTTACTTTATTTACCAAAAATGGTATGGTAAAACAAGTTAATATGAATGATTTAGTTGTAACTAGATTTAGTAAAACAATGACAGCAATTAAACTTAAAGATAATGATGAATTAGTAACAGTTACTAAAAGTGGTAGTGATGTTGTAATAGTTACCAAAAATGGCTACTATTTAAAATATGCAACCGAAGAAATACCTATTGTTGGGCCAAAGGCGAGTGGTGTAAAAGGCATTAAACTTACTGATGATGAAGTAATCGGAGCATCTTCTTTAAATGAAGATGATGAGTACTTAGATGTCTTTACTAATAATAATACTGCTAAAAGAATAAAATTAAGTGATCTAAAAGTTTTAACTCGGGCTAAAAAAGGAACAATGTTAATTAAGAAAAATAAAACAGTCACTTATGAAATAGTAAATGCTTTCTTAACGGAAGCAAGAGATAATATCATTATTAAAAGTGATAGTGAATTAAAAGAAATCAAAAATAGTGATATACCTATTATGGATTTACAAAGCAATGGTAGTAGTATTGCTAAAGGTCATATTGATAAATATGCTTTAAAATATAAAGTGGAAACTGCTATGCAAAAGGAAGAAAAAGAGAAAGTAGAAGAGATAAAAGAAGAGAAGCACGAAAGCAAACAAGTGTCATTCGAAGACTTTACAAAAGACTTTAAATTATAATAATATCACCTAGTATCACATAAAATATACTAGGTGATTTTTAATGAGTAAAAAAGAAGAATTTAAAGAATTTATTCGTAGTAAACCGGAACTAGTTGAGTATATTAAAAATAAAGAAATGACCTTTCAATCTTTTTATGAAATATATGATGTTTATGGTACCGATGAAGATGCTTGGAAACCTTATGAAAGAGTAAGTACTCCGGCATCTAATATTATAAATCCTGGTAAAATTACCGATATTATGAAAAATATTAATTTAGATGAAATTCAAAAACATATTAATACTGCCCAAAAAGCCTTAGGAGTAGTAGAAGATTTAACTACTAAAGGAACAACTAATGCTGTAAATAATATTAAAGGGCCTTTATCACCTCGTCCTTTAAATAAATTTTTTGAGGATTAAGATGGAATATTTTTTACAACAAAAATTATTAGAAGATAAAAAATTTAAAAGATATTTTGAAGAGAATACTAACTATGTTAAATATTTAAATCGTGATCCAGAATATTATAAAGAATTCATGCACGAAATGAAAAAAGTTTATCAAGAAAGACCAACTGATAAATTAAATGATGCCATAAATACCATAAATGTTGTTAGTTCAATAATTGACACTTTAAAATAATTAAGGTAATATTAAAATGGATATAAGTTATGAAGACATAAAGG
>CANPZJ010000059.1 GCA_947588795.1 uncultured Bacilli bacterium | reverse complement strand
ATTTAATATGAGTATAAAAGATAATTTAAAAATAGTTAATCCCAATATTACTGATAAAGAAATAGAAGAAAAATGTCATTTATGTATGCTTGATAAATATATTAATAGTTTAGATAAAAAATATGATACTTTAGTGGGAGAAAATGGGGTAATTTTATCAGGTGGTTTAAAACAAAGATTAGCTATTGCTAGAGCCTTAGTTAAAAATAGTAAAATTATTATGCTTGATGAAGCTACTAGTAGTCTAGATAATGAAACGCAAGATTATATTCATGATTCTATTAAAAAAATTAGAAAAGATTATACGATTTTAATAATTGCTCATCGTTTATCTACTGTTATTGATTGTGATAAAATATTAGTTATTGATGATGGTAAAGTAGTAGGATTTGATACTCATGAAAATCTAATAAAAAATAATAAATATTATCAAAAATTATATAGAAAAGAGTTATTATAATGGTTAGCATAGAAAAAGTTGATAGAAAACTTTCTAGTAATAGATATCATACTGATATTAATATAAATGTTAATGAGCAAAAATTTACAATATCATGTGCTGGAGTTGGTGATATTTTTTGGCATCCCAAATTTGAAGGTAGTATTTTAGATCATGAACAAATAGATATTGTTATAAATAGTTTCCATCAGCAATTGCAAATCCATTAAACATTTTAAAATCTAATACTAAATCTGCTAGTGTAGTAATAGTGACAGAATTATCTGATAAAAATGATAATATTGTAATTGCTAGTATCAAAATAGATGGTAAAGGTATGGTGAAGGATATTCAAATTGATTCAAATGTAATGACAAGTGCTTATGGTAAAGATAAATATGATAAATTTATGAAAAATAATATTGTTAAAGGTAATTTGCTTTATGATATTGATGATGGCATTATAAATACCATAAATAACAAATAAAAAAACGGATGTGGCGGATAGGTTCCAATTACCTATGCGACACTCTAGTATAATACTAGTGTTATTCCTAAGAAAAACAGTCCGTTTTTTATATAGAAATAATAGCATAAATAAATGTTAAAGTCAATTGCACTATTTCTATTAATAATATATGAAAATGTTAATATTATATGCTAAAATTAATCATCTAATCTATTTGCATTACTAAAATTCATTTTTGCGATAGTTGTTAATTTTTCTATACCATATTTTTCTTTAATTTCTTTGGCAACTTCATCAACACTAGCTCCAGCTCCTTTTGGAAGAGGAATATGGACACTATCAGAAAGTTCATCCATTTTTTGTAAGAAAATATATCTACTTATAATTGATGCACAACCAACACTTAATACTTTATCTTCAGCTTTAGTCATAAAAGTAATATGCATAACTTTATCGGGAACATCTTCTATATATTTATAAAAATTATCTTTACTACAAAATTCATCAATAACAATTTTTGCATAATTAAATTTATTTTTATTTTTAAGTTCATATAAGGCTTTATTATGTAAAATGGCTTTTAATTTATTCATATTATTATTTTTACTATAATGCTTATTATAAGTAGTATTGTCTAAAATAGTAGTAACATATGGTATTTTTTGCATTATTTTAGGCGCAATTTCTTTTATTTTTTGATCAGTTAATTTTTTAGAATCTCTTACTCCTAGTTCTTTTAAATAATCAAAATTATCTAAAGAAACAAAAGTAGCTGTTACAACAATAGGGCCGAAGAAATCACCAGTTCCAACTTCATCAGAACCAATGGTAGAAAGTTCCATAATACCATCATTATTTTTTTCTTTTACTTTTGTTTCGGTGCCATCAATATTAATAACTCTTTTATTAAGTTTTTTTTCTAAATCAATCCAAAGATTAGCATCAATATCAGCACTAGTTCCTTGAAACATTATTTTTCCACTTTCATATAAAGTGATAATTGTATCTTCTTCTTCGGCTTGAAATACCGCATAAGGTGGAGTCTTAGGTCTAACTTTATCTTTATAATAATCAATTATCTTATTTTTTATGTTATCTGATACTTTAAATACAATAGTCATTTTACACCTCAAGACAATTTTAACATAATTTACTTTATTTTTCATTATAAATATAATATAATTTATACTAGGAGATGATTAAGTGTGAAGTCAATAGTTGACATTCTTATTATAGTATTTCTATTATTAGGTACATATGCTGGATGGCGGAAAGGATTAATTAAATCATTAGTTAATTTTGTTGGTTTGATTGCGGTTGTAATCTTAAGTTTTTATTTAAAAACTTATATAGCAAATTTTTTGATTGATAAATTACCATTCTTTAATTTTGCTGGGTTTGATGGGCTTAGTTCCGTAAATATTTTAGTATATAATGTAATTGCATTTATATTTGTATTTGTAATTTTATATTGTATCTTAAATATAATAATTTCGGTTACAGGATTTATTGATATGCTTTTAAAATTTACAGTTATATGGGTTATTCCATCTAAGATCTTAGGAGCAATTGTAGGATTTCTAGAATCTTGGGTATACATTTATTTAGTAATATTTGTTTTAAGTGCTTTTAATGTTACTTCTAGTCATATTTTAGATAGTAAAGTAGGTACATTTATGTTAGATAAAACTCCAGTAGTAAAAAATGTTTTTGGGGGAGCATATAGTAGTATCAAAGAAATGTATAAAATAATGGATGAATATGAAAAAGCTGAAGATAAAGATAATAAAGATTTAAATCTAAGAATTTTACAAATCGAAATAGCTAATAATTTAATTACTAAAGAAAAAGCACAAAAATTAGTTGATGATAGAAAAATTGATTTGGGGGATGTTAGATTTGGTAAAGGCGAAGATTTATGGTTAAACATTTAGAAAATAGTAGTGATTTTCAAAAAGAAATAGAAAGTGGTTTAGTTTTAGTTGATTTTTATACGGAATGGTGTGGTCCTTGTAAAATGCTGGCTCCTATTCTAGAAGAAATTGATTATATGAAAGTTTTAAAAATAGATGCCGATAAATTTATGGATTTAGCGCAACAATTTGGCATTATGAGTGTTCCAACATTATGCTTCTTTAAAGATGGTGAGCTTAAGGAAAGAGTTATTGGTTATAAAACTGCTGATGAAATAAAAGAAATATATCAAAAAATAAGTGGAAATTAATCCACTTTTTTAATTACTTCTTTTGCACTATTTAAATAAGTTCTTGTAAGGAGTCCAGATCCTAAAAGAGTACCGCCAAAGTATCTTACTACTAAAATTAAAACATTATTTAAATTATTTTGCATAATGATATTGTATATTGGGGTACCTGCAGTATTATTAGGTTCTTTATCATCACTTTTTTTAATTAAATTATCTATTTTATAAGCATAAGGAATGTGTTTGGCTTTTTTATGTTCAACTTTTATATCTTTTAAAATATTATCTATTTCTTCTTTATTATTTATCTCATAATAATATGCAATAAATTTGGATTTCTTTACATCTAATGTACAAGTATTAATTAATTTCATAATTTCACCTAAATATATTTTATCATAAAATTCATTTATGGTATAATTTAAATATATAGGGTGTGATAAGATGATTTATTTTGAAATACCTAATTTTATTATCAAGAGAATTTATATAGTTAAAGAAGATAATAAATTAGTTTATAAAAAATTAGTTGATAATCAATATATTTCTTTAAATGAACAAGAAATAAAGAACTTAGAAAAATATTTAAATAGAAATAATTCAAGTATATATTATTCTGAAAGGAAAAATACAACTGCTGATGATAATGATATTGCTTCAAAAATGGATAATTATTTATATGTCTTTTTTGAGTATTTAGGTACAAAAGTTCCTAAGAATTGTCATAATAATTTTTATAATAATTTTCCAACTTTAAAAATCAATTTAAATTTAAAAGTATTAGAAGAATCAATTACAACCGAAGATAAAGATGATTTTTTTGCTGGTTATGATGTCGAACATAATGCCATATTTGGCGATCCTGATACCATTAGACAATATCGACTAATGGCTCAAAGCACATCTAATCCTGATGAATTTTTATGGACAAATATTAGTCACGATTTAATTCATGAATTATTTCATATGGCAAGTAGTAAATATTTTGGCGAAGAAGAAGGCTTTGTTTGTGGTTTTGATAAATATCCAGCTACTCAAAGTTATGAAAAAAATCGTGGCCTTACGGAAGGATTCACCGAATTTTTAGCTGATGCTTGTGTACCTAACCCTAAAGAAACTCCTTGTAATTATTTCGTTGAAGAAATGCTTGTAAATCAACTTATTCTAATAGTAGGTAAATCTGTGATGATAGAGTCTTATTTTAATAATTTAGGTATTAAAGAGATTGCTAAAAAATTATGTGAATTTGATCCTGACTTTGATGAAGCATTATTTTTGTTTGAATTAATAGAAATAAATTTTAATATAGATAAGTATTCTCCAAGTAATATTTTAGCAGAGATTGAAATGCGACTACTAAATTATTTTAAAGTTAAAATAGAAAAAGATATTGCAAATAATGTAAAAAAAGAAGATATTTTAAAATCTTTAGAAGAATATAAAAGTTTTTTAGTAACCAGAGATATTTTAGATTTTCATCAAGAAAATACTCTAAAATACAATGAAATTGAAACAGTCCTTGATAATTTTAGTGGGTTTGAAAAAGATATAGAAGAAAAACTAAAAATTAGAAATATTTAAAGTATGTTATTTATTTAAATAATAACTTAAAAAAAACAAGTTTTTTTAGTATCCCATGCCAAAATTAGTCACTGAAAAGT
>CANPZJ010000058.1 GCA_947588795.1 uncultured Bacilli bacterium | reverse complement strand
CGATTATCTATTATAAGATTATTATAGTATACCCCCCCCAATCGTCAAGAGGTAGTTTTTATCTTTGTAATTCTGACGTGAATGGAAAACAAAAAAAACACTAACTTTTTGTTAGCATTTTTTATTTTAATCTTTTTTAATTACAACTGTAACAGTTGCAGATACTACATAGTTAACAAGTGGATTGGTATTTTCAATTTTAACCTCTACTTGATGAGTTCCTTCACCAAGACCTGCTAAATCAACATAACCTTTAATATCATTTATACTATTAATATTTGATGCAACACCTTTAACTTGAACTGTTGGTTTTACTGAATCGAGTGTTGCCGTATATCCTTCTGGAACATTTCGTTTCATTATCTCGCTCATTTCGAGTGTCTTTTGTGTTTCATCACCAAAGGTTACAGCGATGGTTGCATTTTTTGTACTTATATATCTAACACCATTTGGTTTACTAATAACTACAGTATAGTTTTTAGCTGATTCACTTCCCATACCATCAACATTAATATACACTGGTACAGAAGTAATTTCTTTAATTTCTTCTTCATCACCGTATATATCAACTGAATATGATGTGCTACCATTAATTGAAATTGAAGCAATAGCTTTTCCATTTACTAATTTACCAGTTGTAAGTACTGAAATAGGTACGGTTGTATGATAACTATTAAGTACTAAAGTACCAGTTAAAGTATTTGGAACTATTTCCACATTCTTAATTATTTCACCATTATTATCGTAAGCCACTAAAGGAATACTTGTAAGTTCATAAGTTCCTTCTTCAGTATAAGAATCATCTGCTACAGATACTAATGCTTTAATAGATGATATTTCATCTATTCTGTCTTGGCTACCTTTAACAATAACCTCATTACTATCTAGAGTAACACTGTCAACACTTAGTTTTGGATCTAAATCATCAGTACCAACTAAATCATAAGTAACACTTTGAACTTCACTAACCTTATCTTTAATTGTAACGGTTAAATAAGATGGATCTAAGATATAATCTACTGAATCAATAGCTTCACTACAAGTAAAGTACACTTTATAAGTACCAGCTTCTGTATATTTAGATAAATTAAGTTCTACTTCAAATTCACCTAATTGTTTAGCTAAATAAATATCACTTTTACGTCCAGCAATTGTAATATCTACAGTTTCTGGCACATTTTCTACTACAAACGCTTCTTCATTATAGACAAGTTTAACAGGAACATTTTTAATTCTTTCTGCTTCAGTATTTACTAAACTAATAACTTTATTATCAATTAGAAAGAAGCAAATAACTGAAAATACAAGAGATATAACTATCAAAAATTGTGGTCTATTAAGTAGTTTATTAAAACTTATATTATTAGCACTCATCGCTTTATTTAAATTATAAACAATTCTACTTATTGGCATAATAATTATTTTATCAATAACACGATAGATAGAATCAATTATTAACCATATTATTTTACCAATTTTCTTAAAAAACTTACTCATTTTCTTCACCGCCTTCTTTTTCTTCTGCTTCAAAGAAGACTTCAGCCTTTGGACTTAATTCTTCAATTAATTTCATTCTAAATTCATCTAATGTTAAGTTATAAGCAAGTTCATTATTGCAAGCAATTGAGATACGACCGTTTTCTTCAGAAACAATTAGGGCAATGGCATCACTTTCTTCCGCAATACCTAAGGCTGCTCTATGACGAGTACCAAGTCTTTTTGATATATTTGGATTCATACTTGTTTTAAAGACTGCTCCAGCACAAGTAATACGATCTCCTTGAATAATTACACCACCATCGTGCATTGGGGAATTAGGGAAGAAGATAGTTTCTAGTAAATCATCAGTTAAATCCGCATAAACCTTAGTTGAATTACTAATATATTCTTCTAGGGATATTTCTCTTTCAATAACTATTAAAGCTCCAACCCGATTCTTTTTAAAGTATTCAACTGCTTTCATTATTTCAAAAACAACTTTTTCTCTTTCATCAACAGTTAATATTTTATGTCGACCTAAAAGTTGAGTTCTACCAAGTGATTCTAGAACACTTCTAATTTCTGGTTGAAATATAACGATAATGGCTAAAGGTCCCCAAGCAACAATATACTCAAGTAATACTCCAACTGTATATAAATTTAATAAATCACTAAGTATTTTAACTAAAAGAATAATAACTACGCCTTTAACAATTAAAACCATTTTAATATTATTTTTAACATTTTTTAAAATATAATAGAAAGCAAGCCATACAATACAAATATCTATTGCTTTAGTAACTACTCCCCATATCCAAGATAAATCCATAAATTCACTCCTTTTATCTTTGCTTAATCATTATAGCAAATTTTTCATAAAATAAAAAGTCCTAATGGACTTTAAATTTATTCAGACTTATTTGTGTCTTCTGAAACTATTTGTGATTCAGCGCTTTCAGTAGTTGCCATAGATGCTGCATTTTCTGATTCTAAAGTGCTCTCTGGCATAGGATTATTTTCATTTTCTAAAATGGATTTATCTGTAAGTTCAACACTCTTAGTCTCTGGATTAATATTTTTTGATTTACTAACCATATCTGATAAACTTTTATTATTCTCTGCCGCTATTTTTTCTAATGATTCTACAGCTAACTCACTTTCTGATTTTTTTATTAAATCATTCTTATTCTTTTTACTATCATAAATATAACCAATTAATGCAAATAATAAAAGAATAGAAATTGTTAAAAACCATACATAATTATTGCCAATAAATTCAATAAATTTATCCATATTTATCCTCCTACCATAATTATATTAAGATTTAAAATTTTTATGAAATATTTAGCTCTTCACTTTCTGGCATTATTTGAATAAAGGTATTACCATCATTAAAGATTACTTCACTACCATCTTCGTAAGTATATTTTGTTTGACATTCACGACATTCTTTAGACCATTTAATATTAATAGCTTTACCATCAGTTATATAATAACCAGTACCTGTACCAATATTTTTTAAATCTTGTCTATTTTCAGTGTCACCAGCAAGTAAAACATTTTTAATTTTATATACTAAAATATTTTTAACTTCTAATTGTTTATCAATCGCTGCATCTTTATGAGCTTTGCCTTTAACACTTCTTAAATACACTTTTTTAGCACTATCATAATCATATGTTATATAATTACTCTTAGAATAATGGATTTCTACTTTACTTGCTTCTTGTGTATTTTCCATTTTATCTACTTCTAATTCTTTAGCAGTATAAGTAAGTAGATTCTTTTGATCTGTTTCTTTATCATATTTAAATTTATCAATTGCTTTATTTAAAAGTTCCATACTAGTAAAACGACGATGAGCAATACTTAAATTGGCAATTTGTTCAGTCCAAAAAAAGCTACCACTTTTTATATTTTCTTTAGCTGATGATGAGCCATATATTAAACCATTAATGTTATCGATGCCTAAGCTTTTAATATCACTTTGAGCTTTAGGACTATAACCCCAATGAACATAGATAGCATCATTTTCTAAAACATAATCTAAATGATAATGTCTTGCACTTCTAATTGGCCCTATTTCTGGTACATCTTTATCTTTAAATAAAGCTAAAAATCTTGTTGTACCATCAGCATAATTAATCATTTCATAAACAATATAGGCTTCTTGCATTCCTTTTTGGAGAGGTCTAGCATCACTTGCATTATTAATCATAACGGCAATTGGTCTTGATTTACTATTAACATCAATTATTTTAACTTTCCCAAAATCTTCTTTTTGTTTGGGCTCCTCTTTTGGCTTTTCTATCCTTTGTGGTTTATTTAATACTATTATTAAGCCTATAATTAACGCTACTAATAAAACTCCTACTACTGCTAAAGCAATTACATATTGTTTTTTTAATTTTATTTTAATTTTTTCCATATACTACACCTTATCTTTCTAATCTTTTTAAATCTTTTTCTTTAATAGATTCTCTTTTATCATAATTTTTCTTACCCTTACATACACCAACACTTATTTTTACTAAGCTTTTCTTTAAATAACATCTTATAGGTATTAATGTATAACCTTCTACTTTACTTAAATTTTCTAATTTTTGAATTTCTTTTTTATGTAAGAGTAATTTTCTTTCTCTTCTTTCATCATGATTAAAGATATTACCTTCTTCGTATTTAGCTATATACATATTAATTATATAAGCTTCTTTATTTTTTATTCTTACATATGTATCTTTTAAATCAGCTGAACCTTTCCTTAGTGATTTTATCTCTGTACCTGATAAAACAATACCAGCTTCTATTTCTGATTCAATAAAATAATCAATTTTTGCTTTTTTGTTTACTATCTCCATTATGAACCTCAAAATCTATCATTCTAGTATCTTTACTAGCGTTAACTACTTTTATTTTAACACATTTTCCAATTTGATACATCTTCTTTTTATCACTAGATACTAAAGCAAGTAATTCTGGTACATAAGTATAATAGCCATCAAGAGTACTTATATGGACTAAACCTTCAACTAAATTAGGAAGTTCGACAAAGAAACCAAAGTTAGTAACAGTTGTTATGATGCCTTCATAATCTTGCCCAATATGACTTTCCATATACTCAGCCATCTTCATATCGTCAACTTCTCTTTCGGCATCAACGGCAGCTTGTTCTCTTTCAGAAGAAAGTTCGGCAACTTCTGGTAAATATCTATTATAATAATCAATTGTTTCTTTATCCATTTTTTTCTCAAATAGATATGTTCTAATTAAATGATGAACTGTTGTATCCGGAAATCTTCTAATAGGAGAAGTAAAATGGGTATAATTTTTTAGGCCTAGACCAAAGTGCCCAATATTATTAGCACTATAAA
>CANPZJ010000057.1 GCA_947588795.1 uncultured Bacilli bacterium | reverse complement strand
GTAAAAAGTGGTGTTTTACCTATTTTAGGAGTTATCGGTTTATTCTTTTTATTAATTATGTTAGAACCAGATTTTGGTACAGCGATGGTTATCGTTTTAACTTTAGTAGTGTTAATATTTATCAGTGGTGTTGAAATTTCTTTCTTTGTCAAAGTTGGTTTAGTTGGACTTCTTGGTATAGTTGGCATTATTATTGCAGCTCCTTATCGGATGAAGAGAATAGTAAGTTTCTTAAATCCATGGAGTGATCCATTAGGCTCCGGTTATCAAATACTCCAAAGCTTATATGCGATAGGTCCTGGTGGTTTACTTGGCCAAGGATTTTTAAAATCACGCCAAAAATATTTTTATTTACCTGAACCCCAAACGGATTTTATTTTTTCCATTATTAGTGAAGAGTTAGGTTTCTTAGGTATTTTAATAGTTAGTATTTTATTTTTTATTATCTTTTATCGTGGCATTACCATATCTTTGAAAGCCAATGACTTATTTGGTAAATATTTAGCTTTTGGTTTAGTCTTTGGATTAATTATTCAAGCTTTATTAAATTTAGCTGTAGTAGTAGGACTTATTCCTGTAACTGGGGTAACTTTACCTTTTCTTAGTTATGGCGGTTCTTCATTACTTGTTAGTATGGCTAGTATTGGTATACTTTTAAATATTTCCCATAATTCATAAATAAATAATATTATTGATGAAATGAATATAAACTTAAAATTTCTTGCCAAAATAATAAATAAAATATATAATACTTGCTATTAAAGGAATTTTTATGGAAAGATTAGATGTATTATATGCCATTAATAATAAATATGTTGATATTTTATTAGCGTCAATATTATCTTTATTAGAAAATGGTAATGTAAATAATTTAAGAATACATATTATAACAAGTGATTTTACTAAAGATGATTATCATAAAATTAGTTCATTTTTAGAAAGTTTTAATATAGAATTTTATTTTTATGATATAAAGAAATTTGCTATTGAAAAATATCATATTCCTAGTTGGAAAGACTCACAAGTACCTAATGCGAGATTGTTTTTTCAAAGTATTTTAAATAGTAAATTAACTAATATTACTAATTTATTATATTTAGATGCCGATACTTTAATAGTAAATTCTTTAGATGGTTTAAATAATTATAGTAGTAATACTATAAATGCAGTAAGAGAGTTAGAAATAAATAAATATTGTGAAAGATTAAAAGTATTAAATAATTATTATAATTCAGGCGTTTTATATATAAATACCACTAATTGGTGTAATTATGGTTATGAAGAGAAATTAATTAAATTTATCCAAGAAAATAAAATACCTTTAATTTTTCCTGATCAAGATATTCTTAATTTTGGTTTAAAAAATAATATATCATCTTTACCAAATAATTATAATTTAGTAGCAATTAACAATATGTTTAAATCTTTAGGAGATTATTTATATTATGGTAATCCAATGATAGTGGGATCTACTAAAGAAATAAAAAATGCAAAAAAGAATCCTATTATAATTCATGGTACAGGAATATTTGATATTAATCCTTTTTCTTATAATACTTTAAATCCTTATAATGATATTTTTAAAATATATTTAAATAGAATACATAGCAATTTTTCTTATAAAGAATTAGAAGGAATTCAAAAATTTTTAGCAACCAAACCTCATTTGTTTAAAATGTTATATATTATGCAAAGTTATCTTCCTTATTGGATTCAAGAAAAAGTAAGGAAACTATCTGTCAAGGTAACTAAAAGATAATTGTCAAATTATTAAGTTTATGATAAGATGATTATAAGGAGAGTGAATAAATATGTGGTGGATTATTCTAATTGTTGTGGTAGTGTTATTAATTATCTATGTTATAGGTGTTTATAATAGTTTAGTAAGACTTAGAAACAATGTCGAAGATCAATATAGTCAAATTGATGTTGAGTTAAAAAGAAGATTTGATTTAGTACCAAATTTAATTGAAACAGTTAAAGGATATACAAAACATGAAAGTAGTACTTTTAAAGAAGTAGTGGAAGCGCGTAATACTTATGCTAATGCAAATGGTATGGGTGAACAATTAAAAGCTGATGGAGAACTTACTAATGCTATTAATAAATTATTTGCTTTAGCGGAAGATTATCCGGAATTAAAAGCAAATGAAAACTTTATTCAATTACAAAATGAACTAGCTGAAATTGAACAAAAAATAGTTTATGCACGTGGTTTTTATAATGATTCAGTATTAAAACTAAATAATAAAATTGAAATGTTCCCTTCAAATATCATAGCTTCAATGTTTGGCTTTAAAAAGCGAGAATATTTTGAAGCAAATGGTAATGAAAGAGAAAACGTTAAAGTTAAATTCTAAGGCATTAAAAAATGCCTTTTTAAGTAGGTGAGTATATGAAATTTAAACATTTTATTTGGTTTATTGGGTTATTTTTATGTTGTAAAGTAGTATATGCTAATGATATTAAAAGTATAAATATGGATATATTTATTGATAATCACGGTAATGCCAATATTACTGAAGTTTGGGAAACTAATTTAGATAGTGGAACAGAAGGATACAAACCATATTATAATTTAGGTAATTCTACTATTGAAGATTATAGGGTATCCCTGGGAAGTACATCTTATCAAACGTTAAGCTATTGGGATGTTGAAGCTTCTTTTAGTGAAAAAAGCTATAAAGCAGGAATAAATGAAGTAGATGATGGTTATGAATTATGTTTTGGTATTTCAAAGTATGGTAATAATACTTATACTTTAAATTATACTATTACAAATTTTGTTTCAAGAGTAGAAGATGCCGATATGGTTTATTGGCAATTAATTCCATACGAGTTATCTGATAAACCAGAACATGTCTACATTAAAATACATAGTGATTTTGCTTATAGTAATGACTTACCTGTTTGGGGTTATGGCTATGGTGATGATAATCACGAAGGCTATGCTTATGTCTATGATGGTATCATTGAAATGACTAAAGAAGGAACATTAGATAGCGATGAATATATGACTATCTTAATTAAGTTTCCAAAGGATACTTTTGAACTTAGTAATATTTTAGATCAAGATTTTGATTATTATTTAGATATGGCAGAAGATGGCGCATATAATTATCATGATCAAACTTCTTTTGGTGAAGTTATTGGTTATATATTTGCTTTTATTATAGATTGCTTACCATTTATCATAATTATTTTAATAAGTGTTTTTGCTGTTAAAAATAGTAATAGTTATGGTACAAAAAAATTAAAATTTAACAAAACTACACTTAACGTAAAAGATGCTCCATATTTTAGAGATATTCCTTTAAACAAAGATATCTTTAAAGCTTACTGGGTAGCGTGTCAATTTCATTTAGTTAGAAATAAAACAGATTTTCTTGGTGCTATACTTTTAAAATGGTTAAAGAATGGTAATATTGAAAATATTAAAGATGAAAATAAAATTAAAAAATTAAAATTAATTTCTAGTAATAATTTAGCACCTTTAGAAGTTGAACTATTTGAAATGATGAGTAGTGCATCTGGTGATGGTATTTTAGAAAAAAATGAATTTACAAAATGGTGCAAAAATCATTATAGTAAAATTATTAAGTGGTTTGATAAAGTAATAGATGATACAACAATGAATTTTGTGAATACTGGTTTAATAAGAGAAGAAAAGAAATCATTTAGTACAACATATTATGTTGATGATAAAATGAAAGATTATGGTCTTAAAATGGCTGGTTTAAAGAACTTTTTAAATGATTTTTCTAATATAAAGGATCGAGAAGCTATTGAAGTAAAAATATGGGATGAATATTTAATATATGCGCAAATCTTCGGTATTGCGAAAAAAGTAGCAGAAGAATTTAAAAAATTATATCCTGATATTATTACTGATGAATATTATGATGATATTATCTTTATTCATACGATTTCTTATGAAGGAGTACATGCTGCAAGCCTTGCTCAAAGTAGAGCCGAAAGTTATTCTGCTGGAGGGGGAGGATTCTCATCATCTGGCGGAGGCGGTGGTTCCTTCGGTGGCGGAGGCGGCTTCCGTTAAAAGTGTCATATTTTGTATAATTTTAAAAGCTAATTGTTAATTTTTGGTAAATAGGTATTAATATTTTTACAAAACTTGACATAAAATGTAATATATGCTATAATTATTTTGTTCATTCAGGGGGAATGTATGAATAATTTAGTTGATTATGTCCCGCTCCTCCACAAGTTGTGGAGTGGGGTAAAAAATAATTTAAAATATTTGGCTATGCCAATAATGTACTTAGCTATTATTGTATCAATAGTACCTAGTCCAAAGACAATTGTTAATATCACCGATGATAAGAGATTAAGTTCGTATAATACAGTAATATTAGATAAGAATGCCAAAATAGATTACATTTTAAATAAATATAACTTATCGAAAAGTGAATTTAGTGTTCTATGTGGAATAGTGTTAAGTGAAGCAGATGATACTTATGAAGATGCCTATGCTGTTATTAATACTATTTATAATAGAACCCATAGTAAAAACTGGGTTAGAAGTGTTGATAATAAATTTGGGAAAGGCAAAGGAATGAACCTATATTATCAAGCTATATCACCTAACCAATTTACAGTTTATGCTAGTGGATCTTATAAAAGACATATGAATGATGTTGATAGCGCTGGTTATGATGCCATTGTTGACTTTCTCTATACAGAAAATATTATGCATAATTACCTATCATTTAGGTCACATAATATTAAAGTAAATGATAGTGAATCATTTAGTGAAAAGGGAAATAATTACTTTAATACTATAAAAGAAGAAAACAGGATTTAATTATTCTGTTTTTTTAAAATTGACATAAAAAAATATATATTGTAATATTTAAATATAAAGTAGGGACAAAGATGAAAAAGAGAAAAATAGAAGTA
>CANPZJ010000056.1 GCA_947588795.1 uncultured Bacilli bacterium | reverse complement strand
ATACCAATTTTTTATTGCTTTTACTTGTCCATTTTATTTACTTACTTTGCTAGTTGCTTTTACTTTTCCAATTCACCTAAAAATGTGAGTCTTTTTAATATGCTTTAGTTTGAACTAATGCTTTTTTAATTGACATTAAAAAGTTGTGATATATTATTTTAAAAAAAGAAGGAAAAGATTTTAAATGAATCAAAATTTGGTTGAAATAAACAATAATTGTGGTATAGTTTCAGATGAAAATGGAAATGTTAGTTTAATTGAAAAGAAAAATGACACATATAATTTTGAAGAAATACTATTAAAAGAAAATCAAATAGAAAACTTAAAATTAAAATTAGAAGATTATAGTAAAAAATTAGATCAAAATAAGTTTGATATTATAGGTGGCGAAATAATAAGTACTGTTTTAATAGCAACAGAAATTGGTTTAGCAATTGCTTTTAATTCAGTGTTAACATTAAAAGAATTAATTCTTTTAATGACTTTATCCTACCTTTCTGTAAAGGGATTATTTTCATTTATGTATGGTACTAGAATAGGAAGATATATAAAGAAAAAGAAATTAACTTCTGAAATAGAAAAAATTGAGTCAGAAATACCTGAATTAGAAAAGGAACTCGCAAATATTAAAGAAAAAAGTAAATATAAAGTAGAATGTTCTACTATTAATGAATCTAATGAAAAGACTCTTGCTAACGAATTTGACTATAATTTATCATTACCAATGGCAATGAATAATTATTATGCTCCCAAAGTAACTAATAAAGTACGAGTATTGAAATTAAGAAAATAGTTAATTGCTATTATAGTAATTTACTATTTTTTTTCTTTAACATTCTTTTACAAAATAGTTTTAAAAATTAGAAAAATTTGATATTATTAAAGTGGTGATGCAACAATGGGTTTATTTAGTAAATTTAAAAATATTATTAAGAGAAAAGAAGAAATTGTTAAAGAAGAAGAAAATGATATAGTAGAAGAAGTATCTGAAAAAATAGAAGAAACAAAAGAAGTAGAAGTATCTCATAAAAAAGCTAAAAGTAAGAAAAAAAATAAGAAGAAAGTTACAAGTGAAGCAGAAGAAATTAAAGATTATGATAAAGGATTAAAAAAGACTCGTGATGAATTTGTATCTAAGTTAAATTTTTTAGGTATTAAGTATACTAAAGTATCAGAAGAATATTTTGAAGAGTTGGAAAGTATTTTAATTATGGCTGATATTGGGGTTAATACAGTTATGAAGTTTATGGATAAATTAAAGACACGCGTTAAGCACGAAAATATAACTGATACTAAATATTTAAATGAAGTAATAGTTGATGAATTATTAGTTATTTATGTTGAAGGTGAATCTTTATCAGATAAAATTAAAATGAATGAAGATGGACCAACTGTTATTTTAATGGTTGGGGTAAATGGTGTTGGTAAAACAACTACTATTGCGAAACTTGCTTATAAGTATATAAATGAAGACAAGAAAGTAATGATGATAGCTGGTGATACTTTTAGAGCTGGAGCTGTTTCGCAACTTGAAATATGGGCCAATAAAACAGAAAGTTTATTTTATGGTAAAGAAGGTAGTGACCCAGCCAGTGTCATTTATGATGGCCTAGTTCAAGCTAAAGAAAAACAAGTTGATATAGTTTTAATAGATACCGCCGGAAGACTTCAAAACAAAGTTAATTTAATGAAAGAGTTAGAAAAAATAAATAAAGTTATTTCTACACATATAAGTGGTGCTCCCCAAGAAACACTTTTAGTAATTGATGCCTCAACTGGTCAAAATGGTATAATGCAAGCCAAGGCTTTTAAAGAAATAACTGATATTACAGGCATAGTTTTAACTAAACTTGATGGAACTGCTAAAGGGGGAATAGTACTTGCTATTAAAGAAGAAGTAAATCTACCTGTTAAGTTTGTTGGTTTGGGTGAGGCTATGACTGATTTAAAACCATTTGATATTGAAAACTATATATATGGTTTATTTAAGGATATGATTTAATGGAAAAGTTTTTTTACTATAATAATTTATATTTAATTTATAAAGATTTATTAAAAGAAAATAATTCGGAAATATTTGATTTATATTATGGCGAAAATATGACTATGCAAGAAATTGCTGATTTAAAAAAAGTCTCTAAAAGTAGAATAGGTATAATTATTAAAAATGTGGAACAAAAATTAGATAATTATGAAAGTATATTAAAATTAAATGAAAGAAATACTAAATTAAAAGAATTATTAGAAGTAGAAGATATTAAAATAATAAAAGAAGAAATAGAAAATATTTTAAAAGGAGAATAGTTATGTTTGAATATATGGGTGATCGAATATCTAATGCCATTAAAAATATTCGTGGTATGGGTAAAATAACGGAAGACAATATTAATGATGCCATGAGGGAAATTAGAATGGCCCTACTTGAAGCTGATGTTAACTATAATGTGGTGAAAGAATTTGTCGCATCAGTTAAAGAAAAAGCTTTAGGGGCTGATGTTGGTAAAAGTTTAAAACCAGATGAAGTATTTATAAAAATAGTTAAAGATGAACTAGTAAGTCTTTTAGGTGGCGAATATGAACCGCTTGATACTAAAGAAAAATTTGAAGTTATTATGCTTTGTGGTTTGCAAGGTAGTGGTAAAACAACTACAGCAGGAAAGTTAGCTAATTTACTTAGGAAAAAACATAACCGTAAACCTCTTTTAATTGCTTGTGATATATATAGACCAGCTGCTATTGAACAATTAAAAGAGATTGGAGCTTCTCTAAATATTCCGGTATTTACTGAAGATAAAAAATCTGTTTTAGAAATTGCTAATGATGGTATTAAATATGCAAAAGATAATAATTTGGATTTTGTTATAATCGATACAGCTGGAAGACTCCAAATAGATGAAAAATTAATGCAAGAATTAAAAGATTTAGAAGAAAAAATTACTTTTAATGAAATACTTTTAGTGATTGATGCCATGATGGGTCAAGATGCAATTAATGTTATAACAGGATTTAATGATGCTTTAAAATTAACTGGTTGTATTCTTACTAAAATGGATGGCGACACTAAAGGTGGAGTAGCACTATCTTTAAGACATCTTACCAATGTACCAATCAAATTTGTTGGTGATTCTGAGAAAATGGATGGTTTAAGTGAATTTTATCCAGTTAGAATGGCTGAACGTATTCTAGATATGGGTGATATTTTATCTATTGCCGAAAAAGTAGAAGATATAGTATCTGAAGAAGATGCCAAAGAACAAGCCAAAAAAATGCAAAAGGGGACTTTTGATTTAGAAGATTTCTTAACTACATTTAAACAAATAAAAAAATTAGGACCTTTAGAAAATATTATTAAAATGCTTCCCCAAGCAAGAAGTATGGGATTAAATAATATTTCCATTAATCCAAAAGATATGGCGCATGTAGAAGCCATAATCCTATCAATGACTCCTTATGAAAGAAGACACCCTGAAGTATTAAAAGCCACTCGTAAGCAAAGAATTGCTAAAGGTAGTGGACGATCTGTCGAAGAAGTAAATAGACTTCTTAAGCAATTTGATATGATGAAAAGTATGATGAAAAGTATGAGTAATGGTAAAATGAAAATGCCATTTTAATGTCTAACTCTTTCTAACTTCATACTTTCTTCTTGTAAATCTCTTTCAAAACTGCGTAAGCTAAAATTAGGAATAATTCCTAATTTTTTAATATTACTGTAATATTCTTCTTCATTCATTTCATCAAGTAATATTATTCTTTTTAAAGTATCTAATGCTTTATCTTTATTTTCTTTATATAGCATATAAAGTTCAATTGCATTCATATAACTTGCCAAATATTCTTCATGAGCAATGCCAGAGAATAGAAAAGCATCATCAAAAATTTCATCACTAAAAGATTCTTTAGTAAGTTGTTGTCTCATTTCTTTAGTAGAAGTGTATTCATGACCTAATTGTTGTTCTTTTTTGATAAGATAAATAATTAGATTAACTATTTCGGCATTATCAATATATTCTAAATGCGTATTTATTTTATAAACACTAGCATCATTATCTTTAGTTTGTTCTAAATAGAAATCCGCTCCTAGAAGTTCCATAAAAAGGGCAATAGTTTCTGAAAAAGCTCTTTTATCATAATCAATATGATTAGGATTTATTTGAAAACTAGTAGCATGAGCATATTCATGAACAGTAGTAAAATAATCTTCTAATGTAAAGAATCTACCAATACTTAAAAAAGCTTCATTAGTGGATTTAATAGTTACTGCTTCACCACAATAAACATCATCAGGTTCATTTAAAAATACGACATGATCTTTTCTTTGTCTAAAATTTTTCATAAAATTACCAAAGAAATATCTATTTAAAGATTTATAAAAATCATGAGTTAATGTCATTAAATCATCTTTTGATAAACTGCTACGATGAAATATATGTTCTCTTATTTTAGGATCTTTACTTTCTCTATAAAATTCTTCATAATCACTCCATAAAAAAGCTAAAGAATTAATGTCAGATTTAAATAGTTTAAATATATTAGTAAACTTTTCCATGTCATATTTTTCTGTATCATAGAAAGCATCAATCCATGTTTCTAAGTTATTAATATCACTAGCTAATAAATTTTTAACATCTTCATTTTCTTCTTTAGCATAAGCTCTTCTTAATTCATCAACTTTTAATTGTAATGTGTCTACCGTCCAGTTGTATTTTGCCATTTCAAAACCACCCTATACTTCCTTACTTCTACATTTAAATTATCATATGTTTAAAGTAAGTTCAATATTTTTATTTAAATTTATAAAAAATTTTAAATAAAAACAGATTACTCTCTCTGGGGTCGTTAACAATAAATGTTAAAAACTTACCAGCTTGCAAGTAATCTGTTTCTAATAGAAATAGTAACACAAATATTAAACCAAGTCAAATACATCATCAGTAATCAGCAAAAAAGAGTAAAATTTGAAAAAAATTCTTCGCAAAGAAAATTTGATATAATACTGCTATAAAGGTAGTTGATAATAATATGTGTGAAGAATTAAAAAAAGAAATAGAAGAAAATCAAAATTTAGGTCGACGTGCTAGAAGAATAAAAGAGCGAAAATTACAAAAGAAATATAATGATAAGAATATTAGAATTAAATCTGGCAAAACTTTTAAAAAATCTGAAAGTCTTAAT
>CANPZJ010000055.1 GCA_947588795.1 uncultured Bacilli bacterium | reverse complement strand
TTAGATGGCTGTACAATGTATGTAACTTTAGCTCCATGTCAAATGTGTCAAATGATAATTAATCAATCTAGAATAGATAAAGTATATTATTTATTAGAACAAAATAATCAAAATAGCACAAACAATATAATACAAACAAATGATTGTGAACAATTAAAAAATGAATATAAAAATGTAGTTGATAGTTTTTTTAAAAAATTAAGAGATTAACTTTAAAAATGAGGATAAAATTGATATAATTAAAGATGAAAGGAAATCATCATGAATTATAAGGTTTTATATCGTAAATATCGTCCAAGTGACTTTGAAAATATAGTTGGTCAAGATTATATTATTAAGACTTTAAAAAATTCTATTAAAAACGGAAATATTTCTCATGCATATATATTCTCAGGTCCTAGGGGAACTGGCAAAACTAGCACAGCCAAAGTATTTGCTAAAGCAATTAACTGTTTGAATTCTAAAGACGGTGATCCTTGTGGCGAATGTGATTTTTGCCTTAATTTTGCAGAAAATCCTGATATTATTGAAATAGATGCTGCATCAAATAATGGTGTCGATGAAATAAGAACATTAATTGATAATGTTAAACTTACTCCAACAAATGGTAAGTATAAAGTATATATAATTGATGAAGTTCATATGTTATCAACTAGTGCTTTTAATGCTTTACTTTTAACATTAGAAGAACCGCCAGCTCATTCTATATTTATTTTAGCAACCACTAATATTGAAAATGTTCCTATTACCATATTATCTAGATGTCAAAGATTTGATTTTCAAAAGATTAAAATTGAAGACATTGTAAATAGATTAAAAACTGTATGTGAAAAAGAAAATATTGATATTGAAGATGAAGCATTACAAGAAATAGCTGAACTTTCTGATGGCGGAATGCGTGATTCCTTAAGTTTACTCGATCAATTATCAAAAAATGATCAAAAAATAACTTTAGAATTAATAGAAAAACAAATAAAAACAATCTCACAAAAGAGTATCAATGATTTTTTAGATACGATAGAAGATAATGATTTTAATAAATGTTTAGAAATAATAAATGATTATCGAATGAGATCAGTTGATTATAAAACACTTATAAAAAAAATAATTATGTTTGCTAGTAAAAAAGCAAAACACATAAAATTAAATGGTAAAATTCAAAGATTAAATGATAAGGATTATAAAAATTTAGTTTTAAAATTAGCTGAGAGTTTAACAAAAATAAATATAAATGTTGATGCTTATACAATATTAGAAATGTACTTATTAGATTTTTTTGAAACAAATGATAGTAAAAAAAATGTAGTGAAAGAAGAAGTACAAGAAAAATCTATAGTAATTGAGGAATCAAAAGAAATTCCAGAAGAAATAACATCTAAAGAAAAAATTAAAAATGAAGAAATTAAAGTTGATAATTCACTAATTGATATAAGAATAAATAATTGTTTTGTTGGAGCTCAAAAGAAATACTTGGAAGAAGCAAAAGATAATTTAAATAATTATTCTTCATCAATAAATATAACTGGTAAAATAAAAGCAATTATGTTAGATAGTACCGTAGTAGCTGCTTCCAATACTAACCTTATTCTAACTTGTAAAAATGAACATAATATTGATATTGCTAATAATATGCTTAACACAATAGAAGAATCTATTCAAAACGAGATAAATAAGCAATATAAATTAATATTTATTTCGGAAAGTAGATGGCAAAAAGAAAAAGAAAAATATATTGTAAACATTAAAAATAAAGTACAATATAAGTTGATGGATGAAGTAGTTAAAGAAGTAGATGATAATATTGCTATCAATGATGTATTTGATAAAAGTAAAGTAGAGATAATTTAAGGAGGTGAAATGTTTATGAATATGCAAAATTTAATGGCTCAAGCACAAAGAATGCAAAGAGATATAACTGCTAAAAAAGAAGAATTAGAAAAAATGGAGTTTACTGGTAAATCTGAATGGGTTGAAGTAGTATTTACTGGTGGAAAAGTAATTAAAAGTGTAAAAATTATCAAAGAAGGAACAATTACTGATGATGATAAAGAAATTTTAGAAGACATGATTCAAATTGCAACAAAAGATGCTTTTGTTCAAATTAATAAAGCAATGACTGAAAAATTAGGTCAATACGCTGGTGCATTGGATGGTTTGATGTAGTATGATATATCCAAGTTTGTTACAAAAATTGATTGATTTTTACAAAAAAATGCCAGGAGTTGGTGATAAATCAGCGGAAAGAATGGCATTAGCAACCTTAGATTTACCGGAAAACGAAATCAAAGAATTTGCCAAAAATATTGTCGATTCTAAAATTAAATTAAAAAATTGCCAAATATGTGGTAATTTAACTGAAAATGATATATGTGATATATGTAGTAACCCTAATCGTGATAAGAAGCTAATATGTGTAATTGAAGATTATAAAAGTGTCTTTTCATTTGAAAAGGTCGGTAATTACAAAGGTGTATATCATGTCCTTAATGGTCTTATTTCGCCAATGGATAGTGTAGGACCTGAAGATATTAATATATCATCACTGGTAAAAAGAGTAGATAGTTTAAAAAATCCAGAATTAATACTGGCACTAAAATCATCAATTGAAGGTGAAACTACTACTTTGTATATTAAAAAAATTTTTGAAGATAAAGATGTAACGATATCAAGATTATCTTATGGTATTCCAATGGGTGCTGAAATAGACTATTTAGATATTATTACATTGGATAAAGCATTAGAAGATCGTAAAAAAATCTCCGAATAAATTATTTCCCAGGAAATATAATTTAGTGGGTGATATTTTTGATGAATAAATTAGGTACTGTCTTAAAAAAAATAATTTTTGCTTTTGGTATTATTTATGGTATTGATGTTATGCTTAAAAATGTTGGTGTATATTTACCTATAAATATTCTTACAATTGGTATTACTTCTTTTTTAGGAGTACCTGGTTTAATGTCATTATTTGCGATCCTCTATATTATTAATTAGGAGGTTTATGCTTGTAAGTAGTGAGTTAGAAAATCTAATTGCCTATTATCATGAAAAAAAATTAGCTCATGCTTATTTAATTTCAACAAATAATGTGCAAAAATGTCATGAAGTTCTTATAAATGTTATAAAGAACATTTTTTGCGTTCAAGAGTTTAGTGATAATTGTAATAAATGTTCTTTATGTCATTTAATTGATTTAAATAATTTACCTAGTTTAAAAGTAATCGTACCAGATGGTGCTTTTATTAAAAAAGAACAAATATTGGAATTAAAACATCTATTTTCAAGAGATTCACAATATACGAAAGATTCAATATACATTATTGAGAATGCTGAAAAAATGAATAAAGAATCTGCTAATACAATGCTTAAATTTTTGGAAGAACCTGAAGGTAATGTTATTGGTTTCTTTATAACAAATAATAAAGATAATGTGATGCTAACTATTAAAAGTCGTTGTCAAATAATTGAGTGTGATTTTGAAAATACAGTAAATGAAGAATATAATTTATCCGAAAGTGAATATCAAGAACATTTAGATTTATTAGAAAAATATCTAAAAAATGTTGAAAATAATACAAAAGAATCAATTCTAACTAACGAAATTTTACGAGATTTAGAGAAAGATGATATCAAAAAAAATTTACAATTATGTTTAGCTATTTATCAAAAAGAATTAAATAGTCGTTTTAATAGTGATATAATTAAAGAAGAAAGATTTAATTTCTTAAGTAATTTATCCATTGGAAATTTAAAAAAGAAAGTAAATCTACTAATAAATCTCTTAACTGAAATGCAATACAACGTTAATGTTAATTTATTACTTGATAAAATGGTATTAGAAATGGAAGGTATCAATAATGAAACTTTATAGTGTTATATTTAAAAACAATGGTAAAAGTTATTATTTCAATGGTGAAGATAATTTAAAAGTAAATGATTATGTTATTGTTGAAACTGAAAAAGGTGAACAATATGGTAAAATAAACAATTTAGTTAATGAAACACCAAATGAAGATAAATATAAAAATATTATAAGAATAGCCACTAAGGATGACGAAAAAATTTATCAAGATTTACTTAAAGAAAGTAGTGAAGCATTAGATAAATGCAAAGATTTAGTTAAAAAATTAGAATTAAATATGAATGTTATTAATGCTGATTTTAATTTTGATCGTTCCCAATTACTATTCACTTTTACATCAGATGAGCGAGTAGACTTCCGTGAACTTGCAAGAAAACTAGCTGGAATTTATCATACTAGAATTGAACTACGCCAAATTGGTGCACGTGATAAAGCAAAAGAAGTAGATGGTGTTGGTGTTTGTGGACAAAGACTTTGTTGTGCTAGATTTTTAAATCACATTGATGCTATTTCGATGAATATGGCTAAAAATCAAAATTTAGCCTTAAATCCTTCTAAAATTAATGGTGTTTGTGGTAGACTCTTATGTTGTTTACAATATGAAGATGAAAATTATCTAGAGTGTAGTAAAGGACTACCTTTAGTTGGTGATGAAATAAATACACCAAGTGGTAAAGGTAATGTCGTAAGTGTTGATATTTTAAATCGTAAATGTAAAGTTTTAGTAGGTAGTAATAAAGAAGAAATAGATTTTAATAAAAATGAAAAACGCAGTTCTAAATGATTTATTTGATTATGAAAATTTAAAAATATATCAATATAATGATGGTTTTAAGTTTTCTCTAGATTCTATTTTACTTGCTGAATATGTCAAAATAACAAATAAAACAACTAGTATTTTAGATTTATGTACAGGAAATGCTTCTATACCATTGATATTATCTACTAAAACAAATGCTTTAATTGATGCTTTTGAAATTCAAAAGGATATTTTTGATTTGGCTATCGAAAGTATTAAATATAATAAAAAAGATAAACAAATAACTGTCTATAATGCTGATGTTAAAGAAATTAATAATTACGTAAATTATAAAAAATATGATATAATTACTTGTAATCCCCCATATTTTAAAGTTAAAAATAATGGATATTTAAATGAAACAGAGAAACTAGCTATTGCCAGACATGAGATAAAAGTTACTTTAGAAGATATTTTTAAAATAGCAAGTGAACATTTAAATACTAAGGGAGAATTTTATTTAGTACATCGCACTGATAGACTAGATGAAATTATAATATTAGGTAGTAAATATAAATTAAATGTTAAAAATATTTGCCTTATTAAAACTAAAGAGGATAGTAATCCATATTTGGTTTTAATAAGAGCAGTTAAAGATTCATCTTTAGGAGTAAAAATAAATAATCCAGTATGCATTCAA
>CANPZJ010000054.1 GCA_947588795.1 uncultured Bacilli bacterium | reverse complement strand
GAAGATAATAAACAAATAGATGAACTTGCTAAAAAAATTGTTGCAGATAATTTAAATGTAAGAGATTTAGAACATTTAGTAAGTAATAAAGAAATACCTAAAAGAAAACCAATAGTAAGTAAAGAAGTAGAACCAAAATATCAAATGTATGAAAATGTTATTAGTGATAAAATTGGTAACAAAGTTAAAATAAATAAAAATAAAATAGAGATTTCTTTTGATTCAGTTAAAGATTTAGAAAGAATAATGGAAATATTAAATATTACCATTGGAGATGAATAATAATGAATAAAGAATTTGCTCTAAATGATGAAGTAATTATGAAAAAACAACATGCTTGTGGTACTAATCTATGGACTATCACGAGAGTTGGTGTTGATATCAAATTAAAATGTAACAATTGTGGTAGAGAAATTATGATGGATCGTTTAGAATTTCAAAAGAAATTAAAGAAGGTGCTTAAAAATGAAGAGAATAAAAAGGAAAACTAAGTTTGAATTACATCCATTGATGGCTTATGTTTTACTAATAGTATTTAGTATTATTTTAAGTGGCATATTAAGACTTATAGATGTCCAAGCAACTTATACAACAGTAAATAATATTACTTTAGAATTAAATCCTGTTACAGAAGTTATTAAATCATTATTTAATTTGAGTGGAGTTAAATATATATTTACTAATACTGTATCTAATTTTGCTAATTTTACCGTACTTTCAAATTTAATAATTTTATTAATGGGTATAAGTATTATGGATAAAAGTGGTTTTTTACAAACTGCTATTACGTTAACTACTAAAAGATTAAAAAAGAAAACTGTTACTTTTATCTTTGTTTTATTATGTGTGTTATCAAGTATCTTTGGTAATCTATCATATTTAATATTTATTCCAATTGGGGCATTACTTTTCTATTATGGCAAGAGAAATCCTGCGATAGGTATAATTGCAGCTTTTGCAGCTCTTTCTTGTGGTAATGCAATTAATGTTATATTTACAAGTAGTGATTCAGAGCTTCTAAATTATACTCTTTTAGCATCACATACCCTAAATCCTAATTATATTATTTCTCATCTAGCATTTGTCTTTATTATGGCCGTTGCAGTATTACTAGTTACTTATATAATAACAATTGTTACCGAAAATATAATTGTAAGAAGATTACCTAAATATGAATTTAGTGAAACTGAACTTGAAGAAGACATCGTTACTAAAGATGAGAAAAAAGGTATGATATATGCTTGTACTAGTGCGGGAATATATTTATTAGTATTTATTTATAGCATTATTCCAGGACTTCCTTTAAGTGGTGCCTTACTTGATAATAGCCAAACTTATTATATTGATAAATTATTTAGTGTTAATGCTTTCTTTAACAATGGTGCTGTCTTTGTTATAACTTTATTATTTATAATATTAGGTTTATTCTATGGTATTGGTGTTAAAACAATTAAAAATCATAAAGATTTCTGTGATAATTTAGGTCATTCTCTAGATGGTATTGGTAATATGCTAGTAATGATATTCTTAGCATCTCTATTTATTAGTATCTTTAAACAAACTAATATTGGTAATGTAATAGTAGCATCAATTGCCGAAATTATTGATAATACCACATTTACTGGTTTACCTTTAATTATTCTAATATTCTTTGGTGTAGCCTTATGTAATTTATTTGTGCCATCAAGTACCTTAAAGTGGTATATGTTATCATCTACTTTAGTACCGGTTATGATGCAATCAGAAATGACTCCTGAATTTGCCCAAATTGTGTTTAGATTTGCTGAAACTACGACAATGAATATTACGCCAATGTTAGCATATTTTATTGTCTATTTAGCATTCTTAGAAAAATATAATCAAAGAGATAAAAAGATAAGATTATTTGAATCAATTAGATATCAAATGCCTTATACAATAATTATCGGAATAACTTTACTTGTGATATTAATTTTATGGTATGTGGTAGGAATTCCACTTGGTATAAATACATTACCAACAATGTAAGAAAGGTGATATTATGTCTTTAAAAGCAGGAATTGTAGGCTTACCTAATGTTGGTAAATCAACATTATTTAATGCCATTACAAAAAAACATATTTTAGCGGCCAATTATCCATTTGCGACGATTGAACCAAATGTCGGGGTTGTAACTGTTCCTGATACTAGACTTGATTATTTAGTTAGTTTATATAAACCAAAAAGTGTTGTACCAACAACTTTTGAATTTATTGATATTGCTGGTCTTGTAAGTGGGGCATCCACTGGTGAAGGTTTAGGTAATAAATTTTTATCTCATATAAGAGAAGTTGATGCCATTGTTGAAGTAGTAAGATGCTTTGATGATGAAAACATTACGCATGTAGAAGGCGCTACTGATCCTATTCGTGATGTCGAAATAATTAATACAGAACTTATTTTAGCAGATTTAGAAATAGTTGAAAATAGAATTGGTAAAATCGAAAAAAAAGCGGAAACTACGAAAGATAAAGAGGCCTTAAAAGAAGTCAATGTTTTAAAAAGAATAAAGATAAGTTTAGAAGCAAGTAAACCAATTAGATTATTAGATTTTGATGAAGATGAGTTAGAAATAATTAAAAATTTTAATTTTATTACGCAAAAGAAAATAATTTATGTTGCTAATGTTGATGAGGATTCGGCTTCAGTTGGAGATAACGATTATTCTTTAAAATTAAAAGAATATGCTGGAAGTGAAAATGCATCTGTGGTAGTAATGTGTGCAAAGCTCGAAAGTGATTTAGCTGATTATGAGGATAGTGAAAGAGAAGAATTTCTAAAAAGTGTTGGTATTACCAATAGTGGTCTTGACAAACTCATTTTTGCGACTTATGATTTACTTGGACTAGCAACATTCTTTACATCTGGTACTGATGAATGCAGAGCTTGGACTTTTCGAAAAGGAATGAAAGCTCCAGATTGTGCTGGCATTATTCATACTGATTTTAAAAAAGGATTTATTAAAGCTGAAGTTATGAGCTTTAATGATTTAGAAGATGCTGGTAGTGAACTTAAAGTAAGAGAAAATGGTAAACTAAGATTAGAAGGTAAAGATTATCAAGTTCAAGATGGAGATATTTGTTATTTTAGATTTAATGTATAAAAAAGGAGGAAAATATGGAACAGTTAAAGACTTATGGTGATATTATTGAAAGGATAATGGAGATTATTAGAATTAGTGAGCAAAAAATGCTAGCTATGGATCCAAATGAATTAAAGGAACACTTTAATGAACATTTTGCTTATATATTATATTCTAATATAGATGTTGCATTAGTAAATGAATTCCGTGAATTAATTGATGCTGAAAGAACTTTTTTTCTAATAAAAAACAATTCTCCATTAGATTCTTTAGATAAAACAAAAGTATTGTTAGAAATTTGTAAAGAAAATTCTTTACCTCAAAATAATAATTGCTTTTATTATGATGAAATTGCTCAAATAATTAATGAATCATATGGTAGAAGTGCATTTGATTTGACTGAATATAAAGGATATTATATATTAAGAGAAAGGTTAAATAGATGGTTATGGCTTATGCGTAAATTAGATTTATTTCCTGATGAAAGAAAAATGAATGAAACTGAAAGAAAAAATGAAATAAATCGAATTTTATATGAAAATCATGAACAATATCAGCGTTTACAAGAATATTTAGAACAAGCTAAAAAACAATCAGATAATAGCGTTAAGGAAAATAACAACGTAATAGCTTTTAATGAGTATAGTGGTTTTAAACCCACATTTAAAAACAAAAAATTTGGGGATTTAGTACTAGTTGGTTTAAATGGCGGACTAACAAAAGATACTATTAAATGTTTAAGATTTTTATATTCTGATGAAGATTATGAACAATTATTGACAGAATTATTAGAGTGGCAAATATTTAATCAAAATGAAATTGCAGAATTTAGAACAATACCTAAAGATTCTATAATGGTAACTGATTCAATGGAACAATTATTAACATTCTTTATTAATTCTAAAATAAAAGTAGAAGATGCCAATGCTCTAAGATTATTGCAACCTGCTATAGGATATGAAAATTTAAAAACATTTGTAAATATTCTTTATTTATCTGGATCTATTCCAACCAAAGTTTACGAAGAATATTTAACGTTAGAAACTGGTGTAGAAACTAAAATCATGAAAAAGGCTTAATATTTTCATAAAATAATAATAAAATAGTATATTTAATTGAGTAGAAAAATATTTACATTTTAAGGCATTTTTGCTATACTATATGGCGAGTAAATTGATTACTCCTTGCTTTTATTAAAAAGCCAAAAGACCATAAGGAGGTGGAATGATGACTAATTATGAAATTATGTTTATTGTTAAAGCAACTTTAGATGAATCTACATTAAAGAAGCTAACAACAGATGTACAAAAATTAATAACTGACAATAAATCAAAAGTTATCGAATTCAAGGATATGGGTAGAAAGAAACTTGCTTATCCAATTAATAAAGAGGTAAGTGGTTTTTACTATTTAATGAATGTTGAAGCTACTCATGAAGTAATTCAAGAATTTGATCGTAAACTTAGAATTAATGAAAATATTTTAAGACATTTAATATTAAAAAAAGAAAGTGAGTAAATCATGAATAAAGTATTATTAGTAGGAAGATTAACAAGAGATCCAGAACTTAGAACTACTCAAAGTGGTATTGCTGTTGCTAGATTTACTATTGCGGTAAGTCAAAACTTTACTAATCGTAATGGTGAGAGAGGTACAGATTTTATCAATTGTGTAGTATGGGAAAGACAAGCAGCTAATATTGCAAAATATTGTCATAAAGGTTCATTAGTATCTGCTGAGGGTAGAATATCTACTAGAAGTTATGATGCTCAAGATGGTACTAAAAGATATGTTACAGAGGTTGTATGTGAAAATGTAAATTTCTTATCAACAAAGAGTGAAAATTCTAATTATACTCCAGATGTACCTGATTACGCTGGTGGAAGTACTCCTTCTGCAGGTGAATCAGTACCAACTGAACCAATGGAAACTGCTGATTTATCTGAAGACCCATTTAAAAGTTTTGGGGAAGAAATTACTTTAACTAGTGATGATTTACCATTCTAAAAAAGGAGGAATTTAAATGGCAGAATTTTATCGTAAGAAAAAGAAAATATGTCAAATGTGTGCTGGTAAAAGTGTTGATTATAAAGATGTAATGATTATTAATAAGTATATCAATGAAAAAGGTAAGATATTACCAAGAAGAGTAACTGGTGCATGTGCTAAACATCAAAGACATATTGCTGAACAAGTAAAATATGCAAGATTCATGGCATTAATACCATATGTTAAATAATTTAGGGAGCGTAAGGCTCTTTTTTTATTGGTAATTTTACAACATTATAAAAAAAT
>CANPZJ010000053.1 GCA_947588795.1 uncultured Bacilli bacterium | reverse complement strand
AACCACGCCTTTTAGACGTGGTTTTTATTTTAAAAATAAAATATTTTGTTACTTAAAATTTACGATATAAACCAATGGCTTTTCCTAAAATAGTACAATTATTTAAAATAATTGGATCCATTTTATCATTTTCTGGTTGTAATCTAATATGACCATTTTCTTTATAAAATCTTTTAATAGTAGCTTCATTTTCTTCAGTCATAGCAACAACAATATCACCATTTTTCGCATTGCTTTGTTTTTGGACGATAACGTAATCACCATCATAAATACCAGCATTAATCATTGATTCGCCAGATACATGTAGAGTAAATACGATAGCAGTAGCTGGAATGAGTGATGCTGGAATATCAAAAAATTCATTTGGCTGTTCAATTGCTGTAATAGGACTACCTGCAGTAATCTTACCAAGAAGTGGAACCTTAACAACATCTTCATTTGTTTCTAAATATTCGTTAGTTCCTAGAATTTCAATAGTTCTAAATTTATTACTAGTTGTTTTAATAAGTCCTAATTGTTCTAAGTTTTTTAAGTGAACAAAGACAGTTGCTGGACTTGATAAATTTACTCCTTTACATATTTCTCTTATAGCAGGTGGATAACCGTGAGTTGCTACATATTTTTTAACATAATCTAAAACATCTTTTTGTCTTTTTGTAATTTCTTTAGTTTTCATATCTTCCTCCTAAATACATTTTACTATATCTGTTAATAAATGTCAAACAAATGTTTAAAATTTCAAAAAAATTAAAATCGTACTTGATACAAACAAATGTTTTTGATAAGATAAAAATGTAGAAAGAAGGAGTGATATTTATGAAAAGAAAATTAATGAGTTTGGGAGTTTTGGTATTATTCTATAGTTCCATCGTTGTAGGAGTATTGCTCCTGAATTTAAGATTTACTTATCTTAATAATAATGTGTGTAATAATAATTGTGTAGCAATGAATAATTAAATTCATTGTTTTATTTTGCAAAAACGTTTATAATAATAAAAGAAGGTAAAATAGTATGAAAAAGAAAGTATTAGTATTATATGCAAGATATGGTTCTGGTCATAAATCCATTGCGGAATATGTGGCTAGTTATATTAAAGAACATAATCATAAATGTGAAGTAAAATTAATAGACATGTCCGACTATGGCAATTTTATTGGCCGTGCTGGTGTTAAAATAATGGACTTTGTTGGTAAAAGAAGAACAGCCCATATTTTTGATTTTTGTTATGAGTTAATGGATCATAAAATTTCTACGATAGGTCATAATGCTTTAGCTAAAAAAAGTTATGATAATGAGAAATTACGTCAAGTAATTAGTGAATTTAATCCTGATATTACCATATCTACTCATTTTTATTGCAGTAATATTATTACTTATTATAATAAACTCAATTTAATTCATAGTAAACTATTTACGATTATTACTGATTATCGAACTCATGAATGTTGGACGAAAAATCATAAATTAGAAGATGGCTATATTGTTGGTAACGAAATGGTAAAAGAAGAATTAATAAGTAGAGGAATAGATGGCAAGAAAGTTTATCCTTTTGGTCTTCCTTTAAATATTAATGAAATAAATAATCTAGATAGTAGAGAAAATATATTAAAAAGATATAATTTAAATGGTAAAAAAAGAGTATATTTATTCTTTGGGGGAAGTACTACTGGTAGTATGTATTATTACGATTATTTTAAAACAATTGCTAAATTAGATTTAGATGTTGATATTATATTTATAAGTGGTAAAAATGAAAAATTAAAAGAAAAATGTGATGAATATGTTAAAGATAAAGGAATTACAAATATTAAAGTATTAGGTTATTCTCATGATGTTTTAAATTTGATGAAAATAAGTGATTTAGTAATATCAAAACCAGGTGGTGCAACAGTAACTGAGGCAATGGAAATGAAAGTGCCAATGCTTTTAGTACCAGGAGTTGGGGGCCAAGAAAAATATAATGCTCGTTTTATTGCTTTTAAAAAATATGGTTTAAAAGTAAGAAATGTAAGAGTATTTAAAAAAGTATTATTAAAAATAGAAAATAATTATAATATTGTTTTAAAAATGAAAGAAAGATTAAATAAATTAGATAATAATAAATCAGTGGAAAAAATAAATAATTTAATAAATAAAATGTAGTTGGAGTTGATTTTAATGAGTAAGTTAGAAGTAAATATTACGAATAATTTAAAGATGTTATGTATTGATATGATAAAGGAAGCTGGAAGTGGAGATGTTGGTATCTCTTTATGTGGAGCCCCAGTTATGACATCTTTATTTTTAAAGTATTTAAATTATGATTATCATAATAGTAAGTATATAAATAGAGATCGAGTAATAGTAAGTAATAGATTACTTCCTTTAATGTATGCCACATTACATATTTTTGGTAGTGATTTATCTTTTGATGCTTTAAAAGAATTTAAAAAATTAAATTCGGTAACGGAAGGAGTATCTAATATTAAAACTCCTGGTATTGAAGTTGGCAGTAATACAGTTGGTGATGTTATTGCATCATCTGTCGGTATTGCTCTAGGAGAAAGATACATTGAATCACTAATAAAACTAGAAGATAATAAATGTAATTTAATTAATTTTAAAACTATATGCATCTGTACTGAAGAAGATTTAATGAATGGTATTTCTTATGAAGCTATGTCTTATGCAGGCCATGAAAATTTAAATAAATTAATATTTATTGTTTTAAAAACTGATATTAGTAAAGATAGTAGTACGAAAGAAACTTTTTCGGAAAATTTAGTTGATCGTTTTATTTCTTTAAACTTTAATGTAGATGAGATTAATAATACAACGTCATCTATTGAAGGAGCTATTGAAGATGCTTATGTTAGTAAGAAGCCTTCTGTTATTATTATTAAATCGACTTATGCTAAAGATACAACAAGAGAAAACTCTAATGAAAAATTTAATATGCCTTTAAGTGAGCAAGAAATTGCCGAATTAAGAGAAAAATATCCAATTAATTATCAAAAAGAAGATTTAAAGAAGGAACTAGCTAAAAGACTTGATAAACCATTAAGCAAATGGATTGAACTTAAAAATAGTTGTTTAGAAGATTTAAAATTAAGAGAAATAGTTAACTTTTTAGAAACTAAAGAATTTACGATTAATTTTAAACCAGAAAATATTAAAATAAATGATGGCTACGAAGAAGAATTAATTATTAGTAATAATAAAATATTTAATATAGTAGCTAGTAAAACTCCTTTTGTCTTATCTTTATCTAATGATAATTTTATTAATACTTTAGGAAGTATTACCAAAGCAAGTATTATGCATAAAGATAATCCGACCGGAAGAAATATCTTATGTGGAAGTAGAACAATGTCTATGGGTTATATGGCCTCAGGTTTATCTACTTTAGGATTTAAAGTATTTGTAAGTGCTCCTTTAATTGATGAACCAATTCTCCAAAAAAGTATAGCACTATGTTCCGAAAATAACTTGGATGTTAATTTTATCTTTACCAAAGACACTTTCTTAAATTCTTATTTAGATACTGGTAATAATGCGATTTATGAAATAAATAATTTAAGAAGTATTCCAAGTTTAATTAATTTTAGACCGGCTGATATCAATGAAGTAATTGGTGTATATGATATAATTAGTCAGTTTAAAAATACGACAACTATTATAATTGGTAGCAGTAAAGCACCTAAATTAAAAGGATCTAATTATAAATATGTGATGGCTGGGGCTTATCGCGTCAAAAGAGAAAATAATGAAGCCAATGCCATAATTATTGCAACCGGTAGTGAAGTAGAACTTGCTTTAAGAATATCTGATGCCCTAGCACCTTATGGTATTGATTTTAGAGTTGTAACAATGCCATCAGCAGAACTTTTTGCGCGTCAAAACGAAAGATATCAAAATATGTTATTACCTAAAAATATTAAAACATTTACTTTAGAATTTGGGGATAAGAGCTTCTGGCATAAATATGCAACAAGTGAAGATTATATTTTAGGTATAGATAAATTTGGTACCAGTGGAACAAAAGAAGAACTTTTAAATTATTACAATTTAGATATGGATTCTATTAAAGCTAAAATTTTATCTAATATGAAAAATTAATTACTCGACATATACTTACATTTATTTTAAATATAATTATTTATAATTGTAAGTAGGGTGATAAGAGTGAGAACATTTTATATTTTTAAAATAAAACCAGAAATGACTATATTAACAAAAGAAACACCATATAATTTATATCATACTATTGAAAATTTATATTATTTAGATACTGTTAATAGTAATGTATCTTTATCTATCTATCAAAATATATTCTCTTATTTTGATAAAGAATATGTTGATAAAAGAATTATGAATTTATTTAAACATAATCGTCATTATCATTATGAAGATGGAAGACACATGATTATAAATAAGTACCGACCAGAAAACACATATTTAAAAGTATTTCGAAGTCATATTATTTTAAAAACTGATGCTGTAGATCCCACTCTTTTAGTAAATTATCTTATGAGTGATAATTTATTTGTCTGTGATTTTAAAAATAAAGATTATTTTTGGTTAAATGAATTTGTTCACTAAAGATTTTTGTGTTACAATTAAGTAGGGTATGTTTTATGAAGTTTAAATTAAATGATTACATAATCGAATATGAAATAATTAAAAAAGATAACAAAAATCTTTATTTTCGTTTTGATGAAAATTGTAAATTAATTGTAACGGCACCTAGAGTTATTAGTGATGTCGAAGTTAAAAATTTAATTACCAAAAATTCTAGTGCTATTTTAAAAATGTATGAAGAAGCCTTAGAAAGACAAGATAAAGTTGGCGAACTAACTTACCTTGGTAAAACATATGAAGTATCTTTTGATAATCGTATTCCTACAGTTAAATTTGAAGATAATTCGATTATTGGTCATGATGAAGAAGCTATCGATAAATTTTATGATAGTGAATGTGAAAGAGTATTTAATGAAGAAATAAATATATGTAAAAAATGCTTTAATGATTTACCAGAATTTACTTTAAAAATTAGAAAGATGCGTACTCGTTGGGGAGTTTGTAACACAAGAGATAAAAAGATTACTTTAAATAGTGAACTATTAAAAAAAGATATTGAATTAATTGATTATGTTATTATTCATGAAATGGCTCATTTTTATGAAGGTAATCATAGTAAAGCTTTCTGGAAAATAGTAGAACAAGCTCTACCTGATTATAAGGAAAGACGAAAAAGATTAAGACATTAAAGGAGTAATTATGGATAGATTTACCAAAATAAATGAAATTAATAATTTAAAAACTGCTATTAATAAACAAAAACATCTAGTTGAAGAAGAATTAAGAAGATTACATTTACTTGAGAGTGAATATTCTAAAGTTGTTGTAATTGAACTTCCCATTTTATTATTTACTTTAAAAGATTTAAAATCACTATTTGCATAGGTGTGCTAAATAATGTATAATGACAACATAATTATATATTGATGAGCAACTATGC
>CANPZJ010000052.1 GCA_947588795.1 uncultured Bacilli bacterium | reverse complement strand
TTAGATAAACTTTTTTCTAATTTAATTAATATATTATCAGTTATATTTAAATTCTTAATACTATCAAACATCGAAATATTTTCAATTGTTAAACTATTAAATTCTGTTTGATAATTAATATTCTCTAATACTTTTTTATAGATAATTTTACTTATGATAATACTATAAATAGTATAAATTACAATACAGATGATCAGAATATAAGAGAGGCTATGATTTATCATAAATAATATTACTATAGATATAATAGCCATCAAAGAGTCTAGAAAACAAGAGATAAAGATATCCGAGAATAAACTTTTAATGTTGGAAAGCTCACTTATTCTTGTTACTATTTCTCCTGTACTACGACTCTTAATGACTTTTGAAGGAAGATAAAATAAGTGTCTTAAAAATTCTGGGTAAATGTATGTATCTACTAAATTACTTAAATGATTTTCAAAATACTCGCGAATATATAATGATAAAACTTTAAGTAAAGTTATAATCCCAAAGGAAACAACAAAACATTTTAATAAATAAAGATTATAATCAAGAAGATTACTACCTGCTTTCAAATAATAACTACTTATTATAGAAAGTATTGTCCATACTAAACTAGTTAAAATTATTTTTATAATGAGAAACTTTTCCTTACTAATGATGTTTAAAAATAATTTAGAAATAGTTATGCCTTTATCCATTTTAACAATATTATCTCTTGGATATACTAAAATAATATGTCCTGTAAATAATTTGTTAAATTTAGTTAAAGTCATCTTAATATTACCGATACCTGGATCCATTAAGTATACTGTATCATTAAGACACTCTTTAACAACGACAAAATGCTCTAAACCATTATCTAGTTCCATATGGGCAATTAATGGAAACTTAACGTCTTTTGTTAAGTCATGCACCAAAATCCCCTTTGCATCAAATCCCCACTTCTTAAAAGCAGTAACTATTTGATAAGCATTCGTTCCATTACTATCTGTAAGGGTATCTTCTCTTAGTTTTTCTAAAGATATATAACCACCATAATAGATGATTATCCATTGCATACAAGTAACGCCACAATCTTTAAAATCATGTTGAATAATAGCTTTGGATTTACGCATTATTTTTCCTCCTTCTATATATATTATTAGCTTTTTTTTGCCGATTTCCTTTTTTTTCGCGAAATTTTTTTCAAAAAATTGAAAAAAATGCTAATTTTTAGCATTTTTTAGTACATTTGTTTTTAAATTTAATTTACCATTAGTAAATAAAATATAATATATTCATTGCTTTATTTTTGAGGAAATCCCTCATTTATCCATTTTATAGCTTTTTCATAATCGCCTTTTAAAGAAATCAATAAAGAAAACACACCAGCAATATCTAATTGTTCTTTATATTTATCATATAATATCTCTGCAGTATAACCATGTATAGTTACTGGATTTTCTCCTATAAATTCTCTTTTTCTTAGCCAATATGCAAATTCATTGGCTATTTCGGGATTATCATAATATGGCTTAACTAGTTGTTTGGTAACCTCTTCTGTTACCTTTTTTTCTTTTAATAAATAATCTCTAATTCTTCCAACATTATATGATAATTTTGATATCATATTAACTGGCACACCATTTTTTAAATTATTTAATATGTTTTCTCTTTTTTCTTCACCACGTAAGTATGATAACCACATAAAAGCAGTATGGGTAGGTAAAAAAGGCTCTTTATCAAGAATATCATAAACAGTATATCCACATTCAGAGATAGAATTATCATCTTTTACAATTTTACCGGTTTTAAGGAAAGTACAAAATTCTTCAAAAATATCACTATCTTCCGTTAAAACATCTAAAACATATTCTTTATCATTTGATTGTATTCCATTTAGATATTTAATTAATGCGTCTTTAACTTCTTCTTTATCACAATATTCATCAACTATTTCCGCAGTTGTTTTAACAATTGTATTATCTTTTATAATATTTAAAAATTTTTCTAAACTATGTGCTAAAACTCCATGAGGATATTCTTCAATAGTATCATAATCTCCATAATCAAAATCTATCCATTCAATATATCCATTGTCATTATTAAAGCATATTGAAATTGCTCCTATATCAAATAAAAATTTCCCTAAATATAATCTGTGACCATATTTTTCACCAATAGTTTGATATGCATCAATAACTTTTGATTTTATTTCATCAATATTTTGCATAGTTTCAATTATATATTCAGTTTTTCCAATACACCCATTATCATTTAACCATTTATTATTATCACTAGCAAATTTATCTATTGAAAAATCAACAAGGCCTTTAATATTGTTAAAACAAATTTTAGAATAAAACTGTTTAATATCAGGATGTAATTTAAAACCTAACTTACTTTCTATTTCTTCCCAATTAGTATATTCTTCAACTTTAGATAAATTTAAAAATTCTTCAATACTCATTTTCATCACTCCTTCTTTTCTTTTAATTAACTTTCCAAAAATTCATCTGATATATTTGGGTATCCACTTATGTAAAAATTAAAAATATCATTTATCATATACATACAATTGTTATATGTTTCATTATTAATTAATTTTGAATTAAGAAAATTATTAATTAATTGATTCTTTATTTGTAAATATAAATTTTCTAAATCATCTTTCGAAGCATTTTTTACATCATTAACTATTTTTATTAAACTACTCATTTCATTTATTTCCAAATTTATTCTTTCATCTACTAGTGTTTCTATTTCTTCTAATAACTCATATATATTTATGGCAAATAAATATATATCACATATTTCACCTTTTTCTTGTTCATATTTTTTGAAATACTGTTTTAATTCATTTATAGAATAATTAGAAATATTATTATTTGCTAAAGATTTACAACAATTTGAATCTAAAATATAGGCTTTTATTGCAATTTTATTTAATTTAATTGTTCTTTCAATTTGATACAAATTTTCTGACATAAGAACAAATTCAGAAGCATTAGTTACAAACTCAATCATTTTATCATTAGTTTTAGCAAATAATTCTCTTACTTTTTTATAAATATCAAGAATTTTTTTATTATAATCTTTTTCCATACTTACAACCTACTTAAGAAAATAAATAGTTTTAACTGCTATAAATACTGCTACTAATATAGTTAGAGTTGTAATAATTATGGCATTAACAAAACCATTTGAATTTAAAGTGTCATTTTTGGTTCTTACTCTTACTAAAGTTCTACTATTTACTCTTTCTAATTCTTTTTGTTTTTGGATACTTAAATTTTTTAACTTTATTTGTTCTGCAATAGCAATTTCTTTGGGACTTCTCTTATCAAATCCTTTAACTTGTGACTTGGAATAATTTATTGGATTATTTTCTCTAATACTTTTAGATTCTGCAATTCTTGAATTTATTTCTTTTTTAGCAATATCAGTCATACAAAGGTTATCGGGATTTAAGCCAACTTTATTAAATTCTTCTCGGGCTATACTACATAATTTTGCAGCAAAAGTTTTATCTACTTTGGGAATATTTGATACTAAGGCTTGAGTTTTAGTTCTCATTTCATCCCACATCATATTACTATAATATTCTTTAATTGTAGTGTCACCTATTTTTACTTCACCATGACTTTGACACCATTCTTGGACACTTCTTTCAATTGCATTAGCCATTGCTATACATACATTTGAGGTATAAGAATGTTTTACTACTTCAGTCTCCGAAGCATAGCCCAACCAATTATTAATTTTACCTACTAATTCAGATGGCTCATTACAATTTTGGATTAATTCGGGATGCTTTTTCCCTACTTCTAGTAATGCTTTTATAGTGTCATCTAAAAGTGGCGTTGATGTATATAAGACAAAACTATCTTTGTATCCTTTTTCAGCCAAATATTCATCATTCATTTCCCCTTGTATTTTAAAATAAAAGGGAATACCTTTTTGCTTTAATTCTTCATAAATTTCTTTAGTTAAAGCCATAAGATTATCTGCTTTAGAGTTTATATAAATTCGATGTCTCATTTCATTATCAGGTATTTTGGAGCCACCTAATATATGCCAAGATTTAAATGTGAAAAACCCTAATTGTTCTTTTAAAGGATTACTAGCATTGGGATTCCACGCTAAAACATCTTTTTTAACTACATTCGCAAGAAGCCTTTTATCATTTTCACTTATTTTACCAGCACTTTTTGAATCCACTCTCATTTGATTATAAATTAATTCATAAAGTTCACTAGATTTTTTAAATTGTTTGGAATCAATAGTTAAATAACTTCTAATTATTCTTTTAATAAAATCATCACTTGCAGATAATTTTACAATTGATTCTAAATCTTCTAATTTATATTCCATAATCAAACTCCACTATTATAATTTCATTATATCACTAAATTTTTATAATTGCTTTTATTTTTATTCTTGCCTTTCTAAAACATAGTAACCATTAATAACTTTGCCATATACATAGTCGCCACTTTTCCATTCAACAATAAGATATTTTTTATTATTAATTGTTTGGATAGTATATTTACATAAAGTATCTGGTAATATTAAGTTAATTATATAACCTTTAGTATATTTACTATCACGCATATAATTATTATCTTTATATCTTATATGTACTTCAAAAGATGATTCAAAGATAAATTTATCAAGTGCTAAATTTTCTTTTGCAGTTTGTAATTTGTCTGGATTAAAACTATTAGGATTATTAATAAAATCAATGGCATTCCAAATACCTACTACTTCTTTATCTTCTACCAAGGCAATATTAGTATCATCTTTACATTTAATACTTTCTATATCATATTCTTGATGATTAACATTATAATAAGTAGCAATTTTTTCATCTTCTTTACTTATTGGGTCTTTAATAGTTACATACATTTTATTATCTATAATTTCATAAGGGCACTCTATTTCATTAATATAAATTATGCCCCTAGTCCAATGGATAATCCAATAATTTTCACCATTAGGAAGTAAATATAATTCTTTAATATTATAATCATCTTCAATATATTCTTCCTTTTTGGCTAAATTCATATTTTCTGATATACCTAATAAATGCCATTTACCTACTGCTTTTGCATCATTTATAAATTCATTCATTTTCAAAACCTCCTTTCCCTTTAGAGAAAACTTTTCTAAATTAGCAATTTTAGTTTCAATATTATTTTTTTCTTTATTTAACTTCTCAATTTTATCTTTTATTTTAGTCTTATCAAAATTATGGATTTCTTCAAGAGTAAAGCCAAGTTTTTTCAATACTAAAATTTCTTGCATTGTTTTGATATTTTCTTCATCAAAATATCTATATCCTGTATAAATATCAACATATTTAGGAACAATTAGCCCCATACTTTCATAATATCTTACTGTTTTAATTGAAACATTAAATAAATTTGCAAAATCACCAATTTTTATCATATTTTTTCCTCCACCATCAATAGGTAGTGTGCATAGTTTATATGCCAAACTACCTGTTTTTCCTTTATTTATCTATAATTTCTATATATTTTTCTTGA
>CANPZJ010000051.1 GCA_947588795.1 uncultured Bacilli bacterium | reverse complement strand
ATTACAATTAATATAATTATAAATAGTGCAATTAAGCCAATAAATAAATATATTTCTTGATTATCAAAAGTGTTATTTATAATTGTTTTATTAGTATTTTTTGTTTGTTCTACTTGTTCCTTCTCTTCTTTTATTTCTTCTTCTCTTATAACATTTATTTCATAAGTTTTATTAGTATTATCTTCTGCAGTTACTACTATAGATATTTTGTTTTCTCCTACTTCTAATGGATATTCTTCTTTTAATTCAATTTTAGCTTTACTATCTTCAGGTTCAGCTTCAATTATTAATTTATCTATTTTATTTTCTAAGGTTATAGAATAATTTAAAGTCTCTCGTTGAAATTCTATTTCTCCATTACTTAAGATTAAACTTTTTAAATAACTATTATTAGATTTTTTTACTTCATCTGTTTTCTTTTCTGTGTTACTTGTATTATTAGATGAACTTGTACTAGCTGGTGGATTTTTAGGGGCATTATCTAAATAGATATAACCAAGAAAATTACTATCATTAATAGTAAAATTATATTTTTTACAAGGATTACAATAACCATCTTCAAAGCCCGCATAATAATGTTTATTACCATTTTCATCTAATAATGCCTCACCATTAACATCGGCTTCGACAAATATTTGTCCACCTTCAATAGTAGTAAAAACTGTATCACATGTGTACTCATCACATTCATCATGTTTTTCAATAACATAAGCAACATGGCCATAACCCCAAGCACCTTTAAATACCGCAATTGATTCTGGTTTATATTCTGTTCCAACTGAATAACCTGCTTCTTTAGCTTTATTATACCAATTAACGGCATTACCCCATTTAGGAAGTGCTACGCCCATTCTATCATAAGCTGCTTGCCAAGCACCCCAAGTACAAGCTACACTTTTAACATTTTGCACATTTTGATATTTAGAATATGGATTAGATGCCGCATAACTTTTAGGTATAAACATCATAAGTAATAAAACTAAAGTAAATAATAAATAATTAATTTTTTTCATACCATCAACTCTTTAACTAAATTATATGTTATTAATTTAACTTTTGTCAATTTTTAATTTGTTTTTTATCTTCTACATATTGATAATTAAGATTATTTTGATTGCTAATTACTGATTTACCCAGTTTTTGCTCTAAATTTTCTTTAGCTACTTTAGATACATTACCACCCATTTTAGCAATTTCTTTATTTTGTTTTAAGCCATATGGCTTATGTACCTTTACTAATTCTCTAGTTGCTATTTCTCCTAAATCAGTTAAAGCTATTTCAATATCTGACATATTGTCTCTTAATGATTCTTTTCTTATACCTTTAAATTCTTTATATTCACTCGCTTTCATTCCAGACCATTCTTTATATATTTCATTAGTTAAAATACCATATTCATAATCTTCTTTAATACCACTGCTTTGCCAAATATCAGTTAATTTATTTCTATCAAGAATTCCTTTTAATCTTGTTTCAATCCATTTATCAGAATATCCTCTTTGACGATAATAGTTTATTGCTCTTTTAATGGCTATTTCCGGATTAAATACTTCATCAATTCTTTCTCCGCCTAAATTTGCAAGCCAAATCTTGAATGGCTCTGCCTTAACTGAAGGAACAGATTCAATTAATCTTAATATTCCTTTTGTATCTAACATATCAGTACTACGCATTTTTCCATCTTTTGCTTTTAATTTGAAAGTGTCACAATTTGTGACGGTTTCATTTCCTTCTTTAATCATTCTAGATTTTAAAGTTCTCCAATAGTGAGAAGGATCATCACTTTCAGTTAAAGCCGCAATAACATCAACCACACTAAAATAATAGTCTTCTTTTTCACTATCCCATATACTTCTAATCTCATTATTTTCAAATAGATTACTAATCGTTTCTAATTTATTTTGATTCATAATATTAACCTCCTGATACCTTAATAGAATTATAGCTCACAAACATTTGTTTTGCAATATATTTTTTGCAAAACAAAAAAGAAATACTTGATATAAGCACTCTTTTTAAAAACAATTAATATAATATACTAGGTGAAGAAAATATGCCTTATCGCCCTAATCCTACTTTTTATATTCTTTGTGCTATTGGTTTATGTATCTTAATCTTTTATCAACTTATTATTACTTTTATTTTACCCTTTAGATATAATATCTTTATTTTAACTATTGAAATTATTCTACTAGTACTATGTATCAGTCGTATAGTATGGTTTTAAAAAATTTTCTGTTTTATAGACATAATCTAATTTTTTACGCATATTTTTGCATGTTTCAAATTCATTATCAGTAAATTTAATCTCTGGTACTAAAGAAATAAGAATAAAAAATAATTTTTGTTCTTGTTCTGATAATGTTGTAATAGCTAAATATCTTTTATATATAGAAGAAAATTCTAATTCCCAATAATTATTTTGATAAAGTTTAAATAAATCTAGTATAGGTGTATCAAACTTAGCATGATCCCAACTTATTAAATAATCTCGATCACTTTTAATATAATGATCTAAACTTAAATTATTATGAATTAGAGATAATCTTTCGGATTTCTTTTCTTTTACTAAACTATACCAATCATCAAGTTCTCTTTCTGAAAAAGCAAGAGCACTTTTTATTTTGCTATAATTTCGCACAAATTCATATTCTGATGGTGACATATAAATACTTTTAATAAATAAATCATAATATTTTAAATAATAATCTTGTAAATATAAAATATTATTTTTAATATTTTCATAGATTTCTTTATATGTTTCTTCTGATACTTCTTTATTAAAGGATGTTTTCGAATGAAGAAGGGACACTAGTGATATTAAATCTTCACTTTTAGATGGATCTATTACCCCATTATCTTCGACATATTCAAAAACATAATTATCATCTCTAGAATCAGCATAAATTTCCGGAAAAGCATTAAAATTACGCATTTTTAAATAATTGAATATGCCAATTAAATCTTTATTCTTAGGCTTTTTCTTAACCACAAAATTACCACTGGTAGTCTCTAGGATAGTTGCATTTCCTCTTATTGTATAACGATATGGTTTATAAAGTGATTTTAATGATTCTATTTTATTCATCAACTTTAGGTATTAATATTTTATCTCCTAGAGTTATAGTATCAACATTATTATATTCTTGTAATAAAGAAGTAGGAATACTATACATTGTGGCAATACTTTCCATTGTTTCACTTTCTTTTACCATATGTACGTGGTATGTTACAAAAGTATCATCACTAGATGTTATCGTTTCCATAATAGTTTTCTCTTGTTCTTTAGTTAGTCTTTCATCATCTTCTGTTGGTTCTTCTGTTTCTGGTGATTCTCCTACTTCTTCTTTTATTTCTTCAAGTTGTTCTGTTACTTCTTTTGGTTTCTCATCTTCTTTAACTTCTTCAGTTACTTCTTCCTTATTAATAAGTTCATCTAATTCATCCATTTCTCTTTGTAATTCTTCATCTGGTACCTCTTCAAAAACATCTTCATCAGTATCAATTAATTCTCCTTTACGTTCTTCTCCGGCTAGGGAATATTCAATATTTACTTTTAACTTATTTTCGCCTTCAATAGTATAAGAAAAATCTTCAATATTAAATTCTAGCGTATTTAAATCAATATCATCACTAATTTCTACTTCAAATGGTAAAGTAAACTTAAATGGTTCTTTATTAACTGATACTTCATGACTACGATATTCACCCGTAACATAGAAATTACCTAATACGGCTCCTTCATTTACATTGTAATCATGTTCTAAAGACATCTTAGTAATTTCATAAATATTAGTTTTAAAATCTAATGTACTTTCAAAAGGTATTTTAATAAACATCTTATCATCTCCTAATAGAAATTTATGACAATTTAAAAAATAATATAACTTTAAGTCATATTATTTTAAAAATAAATCTTCATAAATTGTTTGATAATTATTTACTAATTTAATTTCTAAATTATCTATTATTACTTTAGGTACTTCTTTTAAATCATTTTCATTAGAGACTGGTATATATACCTTTTTAATACCATCATTATAAGCAGCGATTAATTTTTCTTTTAAACCACCTATTTTTAAAATATATCCTTTTAGCGTTATTTCACCAGTAAATGCTATATCACTTGGTATAGTTTTATTAAGTACTTTAGATAGTATTACTGTTGTAATGGCTACTCCACAAGAAGGGCCTTCTTTTTTAGTTGCCCCATCAAATAAATGAATATGCATGGTTTTATTTTTAAGTATATCACCATCAATATATTTCTTTTCCATGATATAAGATTTTGCTACTTTAATACTTTCTTTTAAGATGTCTCCTAAAGAACCTGTAACAATTACTTCTCCCTTACCTTCATAGATAGAACATTCTACTTTTAGCGTTTTACCACCTAAAGAGGTATAAGCAAGAGCATTAACTACCCCAGATTCTTTTATTTTAATGTTATCATCTTCACTTGGCTTGTCTTTTAAATACTTATTAATCATTTTATTAGTAACTGTGTAACTACCCTTTTTATCAGTTATTATTTTTGTAACTAAAGTTCTTAATATTCTACCTAAATTTCTAACTCCAGCTTCTTTGGTATAATTATTAATTAAATAAATTAAAGTACTATCTTTTATAGTTAACTTTCTTTTCATTTTAAAGTCTTCATATATTTTTGGTAAGATATATTTTTTAGCGATATCAATTTTTTCAAAAACAGTATAACTAGATAATTCAATTACCTCTAAACGATCATATAAAGTATAAGGAATATCTGCTACATTATTAGCTGTTAAGATAAATAAAACATTACTTAAATCAAATGGCTCTTCAATATAATTATCAACAAAAGTTTTATTTTGGGTACTATCTAGAATATCTAGTAAAGTACTAGCAGGATCTCCTTTATAATCTTTAACCATTTTATCTACTTCATCAATTAAAATAACCGGATTATTGGTTTGACATTTTTTTAGGGCTTGAATTATTTTACCAGGAAGTGCGCCAAGATAAGTACGACGAGATCCAATTAATTCAGTTGAATCATTTAAGCCACCGACACTAATTTTCGCAAATTCGCGATTTAGCGCACTAGCAATACTTGATGTAATAGTAGTCTTACCAACACCAGGAGGACCCACTAAACAAATAATTGGACTAGGAAGTTCTGGATTAATATTTTTAATATTGATATAATCTTCAATTCTATCTTTAATATTAAATAAACCATAATGACTTTTATTCAATGCATTAATAACTGTTTTAACATTTAAATTTTCTTTACTATGAGTATGCCAAGGTAAATTTAAAACCCAATCTAAGTAATTTAATATGACTGATATCTCTGGTGAATTACTTGGCATACTTTCTAATTTTTTAATTTCATCTAATAATTTATTATTAGTTTTACTAGGTAAATTTAATTCTTTTAATTTATAATAATATTCTTTAATATTATTATTTTGATCTATACCTAATTTTTTTTCAATTTCTTTTATTTTTGTTTTTAAATAGAATTCTTCTTGTTCTTTAGTTAAACTTACTTCTACTTTATTATCTATTTTTTCTTCTAATTCAATATATTTAATTTCTTGTTTAATATCTTTAATTAAGGCAATTGCTCTTTTCTCAC
>CANPZJ010000050.1 GCA_947588795.1 uncultured Bacilli bacterium | reverse complement strand
TCATAACTTAATTCTAAATAACATTTATCTTTACCATTAATACCTTTTTTCGCGGCATTAAAAAGTTCAGTTACTAGTTCATAATCTAAAACATTTTTACTTTTTAAATAAACAGTATATATTTTTGTTTCTTTATTAAATACCACCTTTTCAATTTTGGTATTATCAAAATCACTTTTATATTCAAAACCAATACTACTTAAAAATCTTTTTAAATCGTCCATTTGTTAATACTCCTTTGTTATATTATTAATAATAATACTATACTTATCAAATCTTTTACTAACACTACCCCATACTTTTATCATATCATTTTTGTTTGTATCTTTAAGTAAATTATAATTTCTTGGAAAAAGGGTAAAATCAGCCACTCCTGTTTCATCACTAGCAAGCAAGAATGCCATGTCTTCCCCTTTCTTAGTTTTTATCTTTTTCACATCTTCTACCATAACATAACAAACAATATTTTTAAAGAGATAATCTTTCATTTTACATAATTTCACGATCTTACTATCATTATATTTACTAGCAGGATGATTACTAATAAAGATGCCATAACTATTAATTTCATTATTTCTTAAAATATCTAAATTTACCTCATCATATTTTTTTATATCAGGTAAAAGAGCATATTCTCCTAAATCAGTATATAAATTACCATAGTTAATAAATTCATCTAAATTACTTATTAAAGTATTATAATTTAAATTAAATTCATCAAGTGCCCCAGCATTTATTAACATCGTATAATCATTTTTACTCATGAAACTAACAGTTCTTTTAAAGAAATCATAGATATCTTTAAATATACCACTACTTCTTTCATCAAGTATTTTATTTACTAAATCACTCCGCATATTCTTAATCATTTTAAAAGGTAAATAAACATTATTATTAGTAAGTATAAATTTATCAGTAGATAAATTTATACTTACTTTATTTATTTTTAAATTGTTTTGTTTTAATTCATTTAAATAAGTTTTAACTTTTTCGATACTACCAATAGCATTATCTAAAAGTTCAAAGATAAATATTGAATGGTAGTGTACTTTAAGATAAGCCATCCAGTAAGAAATAATGGCATAAGAAACCGAATGAGCTTTATTAAAGCCGTAGGATGCAAACTTTAAGATATGGTTAAAAATATTATTAGCAAGATCTTTACTATAACCATTATTAATGCATCTTTTAATAAAATTATCTTTTTCACTCGTTATAATATCCATCTTTTTCTTAGACATGGCTCTTCTAATATTATCAGCCTCAGCATAAGTAAAACCAGCCATCTTAACTAAAATACTAATAACTTGTTCTTGATATATAATAACGCCATAAGTATCTTTTAAAATATCTTTTAAACTCTCATCATAATAAGTAACTTTCTCTAATCCTTCTTTTCTTTTAATATAGGTAGAAAGTTCTGCACTAGGACCAGGGCGAACTAAAGCAATGGACGCAACTAATTCCGAGAAATTTCTGGGTTTAAATTTAGTTAAGACTCCTTTAAATGTTGGTGTTTCAAATTGAAATACGCCATCAGTATCAGCTCTACTAAATAAATCATAAACTCGCTCGTCATCTAAAGGTATTTTATTTAAATTAATTTTAGCAACATTTAAAATATTACTTATCATACTTAAATTTTTTAAGGCTAAAAAATCCATTTTTAAAAGACCTAAATCTTCTAAATATTCCATCGTGACTCCAGTTAGATAAACATTCCCATTTTTATACATTGGAATTATTTCATCTAAAGGACGATCCCCAATTACAATACCTGCTGCATGGGTACTAATATTTTTCTTTAAACCTTCTAAATGAATAGAAACATTATATAATTCTTTTAACTCAGGATAAGTATTTAAATATACTTTAACATCATTTTTTGATAAATTTTCTTTTAAATTTTTATCTTTATCTAAGGCTTTTAAAAATTTATTTAAAAGTCTTTCATCAATATTTAAAAGTTTACCAATATCTCTTAAAACAAGTCTAGTTTTAAATGTCGCAAAAGTAATACCACCCGATACATTAGCATCACCATATTTATTCTTAACATAATCTATAACCATATCTCTTTTAGTATTATCAAAATCAATATCGATATCTGGCATCGTAACTCTGTCTTTATTTAAAAATCTTTCAAATAATAAATCATATTTTATTGGGTCAATATCGGTAATCCCAATTACATAACTTACTAAAGACCCTGCTGCACTACCACGTCCTGGACCTACTAAAATATGATTCTTTTTGGCATATAATACATAATCATACACGATTAGAAAATAATCAACAAATCCCATGCTATTAATAACTGATAATTCATACTTTAATCTATCTAAATATTTTTGAGGAACATTACCATTTAATCTTTTTTGTAATCCTTTTAAACATAAATTTTTTAAGAATGTGAGAGAATCTATATCTTTATTATATTTAGGAATATATTTTTTACCTTCTGGTATTTCCACATTTAATAAATCTACTACTTCATCTATTTGTTTTAAATCAAATTCATCATTTATAATTTCTAAATAGTTATTATGATAATCTCTCTCTTCTCTTTCATAGAGTTTATCTAAATATTTTAAATATTTAGTATCTTCTACTCTTAAAGCTTTTATATCATTTACATATACAACCTTACTAGTTTTAAGTAGCATATTTTTTAGTTCACTTTTATTATTATAGCCAACATAAATATTATGAAAAAAATCTAAATCATTATATAAATTAATACTTTTAAAAGGAATAATAACTAAAATATTATCACTTAAATTTTTAAGTTCTAAAATACTGATATTTCTTTCCGTTATAATTGTATTTATCTTAAGTAAATTTTTGTAACCATCATAATTTTCGGCATATAAATATACTATATTATCATTTAAAGTAATATCTAATCCGATAATAGGTTTAATATTATTTTGTTTACATGTTTTATAAAATTCAATACACCCAAATAAATTGGTATCACAAATAGCACAACTTTTAATATTATAAGTCACACAAAAATTAATTAAATCTTTTATTTTAATTAAACTATTAAGAAGACTATAATCAGTTGTAACTTTAAGTGGTGTAAACATGTAAACCTCCCTTTAGTTTATTATAGCACATTACTTAAAAATGTTTGACATATTCTTTATAATATGATAAAGTTTTTAAAGAAAAAGGAGGCATTATAATGGCCAAAAAAATAACAAATAAAAAACCTTTAACAGGTAATTTAAGAAGTCATGCTTTAAATGCAACAAAGACTAAACAAAAACCAAATTTACAAAAGAAAACAATTAATGGTAAAAAAGTAATTATTAGTGCAAGAGAAGCTAAAAAAATAAAATAATTTAAGAGGTCATCTTAAATTATTTTTTTTAATGTCTAATTATATTTGCATCTTCAATATTTTCTTTACTATCTAAATACTCGGCTGCTTTAATTTGCAATTTTTTATATTCTTTTTCCATTGCATCTCTTTCTATTATAGATTGGCATAATATTGAAGATCTCTCAGCACTAGGAGTTAAATAATCTTTAATAAGTTCTACATTTAAATTTTGTAATTCAAGTCTTTCAGACTCTATGCTTTCTACAATATTAATTAAAAAAGCCATTGTTTCATTATCTAAATCATTTTTTCTTATATCATTATATAATTGTAATATTATCATTCTTAATGAATTATTTATACTATCTATTTTACTAATTTTACTTTGTAATTTTTCATCTACCATTTTTAGCACCCAAATATATATTAACACAAAAAATAAAGAAGTAAATATTTATTTTTTATTTTTAAATTTAATTATTCAAAAAAAAGTAATAAAAATTAATCTATTACTTTTTCACATTTATAACCCAAATCTTCTAATTCTTTAACATAAGTATTAACATCTTCATCATGCATAGTAAATTTTTCATCAGTTATATATTCAATAGTTAAATTTTCATCATCATATATAGGATTTATAACTTCTTCATTTTCTTTAAAGCCTTTATAATTATTTTCATTTAAATATTTTATTTTTCGTTTTATTTCATTACTTTTTATTTTACCATTCTCTACTTCCATATTTTCTATAAAATATGCCATATAAATATCAATATTGTCTTTATCTTCTAATTCACATTTTATTTTTCCGGTAAAATTTTCTTCATATTTATTATATTCTTCTTGTTTTTCTGAGTTATTTATTTCTTTATGTTTATTTTTTAAATTTTTTGCCCCTATCATACTAATTATTATTACGAGCATTATTATTAATATTATTATTGTTATAATATATTTTTTATCTTTTTTCATAATTATCACCATGCATACTTATATGTTTTACATGTTGTGTTTTTACATGTCTTTTTAACCCATGTACATGTACCAGTAGGTGTTCTAGAAAGGCCATTATTACCATATTTATCAAAACATAAATCGCCACAACTGCTGTAATTTCCATTAAGACCAGTAACTGTATCTGGAAGAGTATAACAAGTACAATTACAATTATATTTTCCACCGGAACATGATTGATTCCATGTACTGCATGGATTAGTTATCCAATTAACTTCTAAATATAATTTAAAATAATTAGTTTCTTCATCATCTGATGTTACCCAGGCTTTTAATTGATTATATGTATAATTTGTCTTTTGAGATAATATTATACTATGGTTACTTCTTTTTCGCCACGCTTGTTCTGGATCTGCTGCCATACCATTGGCTTTGTTTGATATTTGTAATGCTCCGGCATTTCCATAATCTGGTAGGCCATTTGTTCCTAAACTTCCCCCATAATTTACCATCTTACAGAATGTCTCACCATTATGGGCTATATATCCACTACTATTTAATCCATAGCCATTGCTTATCGCACTATCAGTTAAACTTCCTCCATTTGGATGAAAACATATCCTTATTGGTTTTTGTATCCAATTTACATATAACTTTAATTCATAATATGTTGTTTTATTTGTTGCATATTTTTTATACGTTCCATAACTATAACTTGTTGATTGACTAAAGCTTGTTCCACTTCCATTACTTGCAGTATTCCAATGCGCATCGTCTTTAGCCATATATCCTGCTCTTGTTATATTTATAAAATCAGCATTATTATAATTGGCTAAATCGGCGCTTGTTCCATAGTTTATTACTCCATAGTATTCTCCACCATTTCGTATTACTCTTCCACTTGTGCTTGTAAAGCCATTTGAATTTATACTTCCTCCATTGACATAATAATATACTCTTACTGGCATACTACTCCAATGGGCATATATGGTATGATTACTTGCATTGCTTACTGTTGTCCATGTCTCTATCTTACTTCCGCCACTTGCCTCAGTATACCAACCTGTAAAGTAATGATCTGCTCTTGTTGGACTACACATATCACCATATGTACCACCATATGTTACTTGTTTTGTATTGCATCCACTTCCGCCATTGTTATTATATGTTACTGTATAAGTGGCTGCATTCCAATGCGCATATATGGTATGATTACTTGCATTACTTACTGTTGTTGATGCCTCTATCTTACTTCCGCCACTTGCCTCAGTATACCAACCAGCAAAGTCATATCCTGCTCTTGTTGGACTACACATATCACCATATGTACCACCATATGTTACTTGTTTTGTATTGCATCCACTTCCACCATTGTTATTATATGTC
>CANPZJ010000049.1 GCA_947588795.1 uncultured Bacilli bacterium | reverse complement strand
TGTATAAAAAAAATATATAAAGATAAAATATATGAAAATATAAAAATAGATTTAAAAAACAAAATAATAACATTACCAAAATTAAAAGAAGTAAAAATAAAAGGATATCGTCATTTAGAATATATAAATGGAAGAATAATAAATGCAACTATTAAACATATTGCTAGTAAATATTATGTATCAGTATGTGTAGAAGAAGAAATACCTAATGCTAAATCTAATACTGCTTCAGTAGTTGGAATAGATATGGGAATAAAGAGTTTAATCACCACAAGTGATGGGACAAGTTATGGTAATCCAAATTATTTAAAAAAATATGAAAGAAAGATAAAAGGATTACAAAAAGGATTATCAAGAAAAATGAAAGGAAGTAACAACTATAATAAATATAAAATAAAACTTCAAGAGTTATATAGAAAGTTACAAAATGCAAGAAGGAAAACTAATGAAGAAATAGTATGTAAAATAATTAAAGATAATGACATAATAGTAACTGAAGATTTAAGCATAAATAGTATGATAAAAGTAGCAAAAAAATCTCTTAGAAAAAATATAATTAATTCCACAATGAGTGACATAATAAGAAGACTCAAATATAAGTGTGAATGGTTAAATAAAAAATTAATACAAGTAAATAGGTATTATGCTAGTAGTCAAATATGTAGTAGTTGTGGAAATAAAAATAAAATAATGAAAGATATAAAAATAAGAGAATATAAATGTCCAAAATGTGGAATAGAGATAGAAAGAGATATAAATGCCAGTATAAATATAATGTATGAAGGAATAATAAGTTACTATAAAGAGAGATATCAAAATTAAACAATAATAAAAACAAAAACAAGTACGGCAGCGACTGTCGGAAATATGGTCTGTGGAGGAGTGAAATCCTAAGAAGCAGAAAAGATAAGCCGTGAGGCTTATCAAAGCAAATGAAAATAAATTTTAATTTATTGAATTTGTTTTTGTTCTTGACATATAAGTGTTAAGTTATATATAATTAAATTGTAAATGTAGAAAGTAGAGAGTGTCATGGATAAGTTAAACAATTTATTACAAGAATTAGGGGTTTCAAAAGTAAGACTTTCAAAGTACTTGGGGGTATCAAGACAAATGGTCTATAATTATCTAGTTTTAGATAGTTTAGATAAATGGCCAAAAGAAAAGAAAATCTTATTATTACAACTTTTAGATTTAAAAGAAGGTACTAATGAAGAAATTGGGAAAATTAAAGTTGATACTGAATACTTAATGGCTGTCGAAAAAAGACTTAATATTGGCGTTAAGAATGGCAATGACTTAGATTCATTCCTTGATCTAAAAGGCCTTGATAAAGAAAGAAGAATATTATTAAATGATATAGCCTTCATTTTAAAAGAAAAATTAGAAGATGATGATTCATCTAATAGTGGTTTCCACGCTGTTAAATATTTATATAATTTTTTACAAGCAATGGAAAATGTGCCAGAAATTAAATATATTTTAGCGTATATGTCTAAAACTAATGGCTTTATTGATCCAGAAGAATATGCTTTTGATGAAGATAGACAATATATATTTGAAAGTATTTTATATTCTGCTTTAACTTTATACAATAATGGTGGTGCTAGTAAGAGTAAAGTAGTGGAGAGTAGAAAACGCTTTGTTCAAGAAATTGAGGCGAAAAAGGAAGAAAAATTATCAAGAACTCAACAACTTAATACTACTAAAATTCAAGCCTTAAGAGAACTAGGATATAATGAAATAAATGAATCAAATGCTGCTGAGGTATTTGAAAAAATAGCTGAAATTCAATCAAGAAAAGTGTAGAGGTTATAAATGAAGAGTAATAAAAAGGAAGTAGAAAAGAAAGCTAAAAAGAAAAAATTTAGCAAAATAACTAAAAATGAAGATAAAATATTAAAAATAATCATTGCTATTTTAATTATAACTGTAATATTTTTAATAGGGTATAGGTTATTTAATGGTAAATCACTTTCGACTAACGATAAATTAGTTAAAGAATTACATGGGTATTTAATGCCAGATGATTTAAATAATTGTAATGGTTTATCTAATTATGCTGATAAAAAAATTACTGTTAAAGATATCGATAATGATACTAAATTATGTTTAGCATATCAAAAGGCTGATACTAAAGATGCTGAAATAGAAGAGTATAATAAAACTAAAAAGACAGAAACATGTAATGTTCATAATATGATATTTGGTTTAGAAGAAAACGAAACAAAATGTAGTATAGCAAAGATAAAAAAAGAAGTCATCGAAAGTGCATATCAAAAGTTATTTGGAGAAAAGATTAAAACAAAAGATGCTTTTAATTATGATAACTCACATATATGTTATTTAAAAGATGATTATTACTATTGTGGTAAATCAGAAACATATACATATATTCTTGATGGTACAACAGCAATTTATCGAATTATTGAAAAAGCAATAGAGAAGGGGAGTACAATAACTATTTATGATTACTTTTTAAAAATAAATAGTAACAAATGCTATAAAAACTACACTACTCTAGATGAAAATGAGGAATGCAGTAAAAAATATACTGATAAAACTAAAATAGATTATAAATTTATGAAAAAATATGGTACTATGTATAAGCATATTTATCAAAAAGATAAAAATGGTGAATATTATTGGGTAAGTTCTACTCCAGTTAAATAATGAGTTAACTTACTCTTTTTAATTTTGTTATATATATCCTTATATAATATATAAATAAAAGGATATACGCGTATTATATCCTAATTAAAAATATAAATAAGGTTATAATATATCTACTTTCAAATTTAATATTAATTCATATTTATGATTTTATAAATTTGTTTTTTTATTTTACATTAAAATAAATATATAAGTAATAATAATAGTATTTAATTTTATATATATTAAAAAGCACAAAAAGATCTATAATAATTGGCAAAAACGGCAATTCAAAATAATGGCATAATGTATATTATGTTAACCAAACCTTGAGAAATAAAAATTAAACATAATATAATTCTACTCTTTTTTAATTAATTATGATAAACAATCATAAGTTTAATTAGGTGATTATTTTGAATACATTAAATGCCTTTTTAATATCAACTTTAGCTGGTATGTCTACTTTATTAGGTGGTATTATTATCTTTTTTAAAATAGATAATAATAAAATAAATAAGTTTATTACCTTCTGTCTATCTTTTTCTATTGCTATTATGATAGGCATTAGTATTACTGATTTAATTCCATCATCTTTATTTACTATATTATTAGAATATAAAATATCTAAAGCTTTAATTACTATCTTTTTATCTTTAATATTAGGTAGCTTATCAGTATTTATTATTAATAAACTAATAAAAGATAATAATGATTCATTGTATAAATTAGGCATTTTAAGTATGATAGCCTTACTTCTTCATAATTTTCCGGAAGGTATTGCAACCTTTATTGGTAGTGTTCAAGATGTAAATTTAGGACTTAAATTATCTCTTGCAATTATGTTTCATAATATTCCAGAAGGCATATCAATTGCGGTTCCTATATATTACGCTACTAAATCAAAGAAAAAAGCCCTTACTACTACTCTTCTCTCTGGACTTGCTGAACCAATGGGAGCTTTAATTGCATATCTATTTTTAAAAAATTATATAACTGATATAATGATAAGCATAGTTCTTTTATTTGTAGCTGGTATAATGATTACTTTATCGATTGAAGAAATGCTACCTAAAGCTATTTCTTACAAAGAAAATAAACATATCTATTTAGGTTTAATTATAGGTATAATATTAATTATTATTAATCATTTCATTTTCTAAAAATTGGTAAAATTAAGCCCATTTATTACCAAATAAAACTTATCTTTCTAAGTATTAATTAGAGCATTTTAACCATAATAATACCAGGAGGTAAGAAATATGAGAAATAATAACTCTAAGGCTAATAATAGAAGCCAAGCAAATAACAAAAAAGAAGCTAATAATAGAGCTAACAACAGAAGTCAATCATGCAACAGCAGAAGTAATAACAGCCGTAGTAATAATCGTAGTAAATAATTACTTAAATAGGAAGATGATTAAATATCTTCCTTATTTTTTATAATGGGGATGTTTTTCATAATCCTTTTTTATTTTTTCATTTGATATATGGGAATATATTTCGGTAGTAGAAATACTAGCATGACCTAAAAGTTCTTGAATGATTCTTAAATCAGCTCCATTATTAAGTAAATGGGTGGCAAAGGAATGTCTTAGAATATGTGGTGATATTTCTTTATTAATTCCACTCTTTTGACATAGAACTTTTAGTATTTTAAAAAATCCTTGTCTACTCATCCTCTTACCATTATAGTTTACAAATATATAATCAGATGTATTAGTTTTTAAAATATAACCACGATATTCATTTAAATACATATCTAAATATTTTATGGCAACATTACTAATTGGTACATATCTTTCTTTACTCCCCTTACCCATTACTTTAATTGAAGCATCTTCTCTATTATAATTAGATAGAGTTAAATTAAGTAATTCACTTATTCTCATACCGGTGGCATATAATACTTCTAACATTGCTTTATTACGATAATCAATTGGTTTTTTTAAATCAATATTAAGTAGTTTATCTACCTCTTCAAAAGTTAAGAATTTTGGTAAACTTTTTTCTAGTTTAGGCATTTTTATATTAGCACAAGGATTAACTTTAATATGACCTAAATCTAACATATATGCATAAAATGATTTTAAAACTGTCAAGTAATGAGCATTAGTTTTAGCGCTCTCCCTAGATTTATATAAAAATGTTCTAATATCATCTTCCGATAAATTAAGAAGATTATCGTTATTAAAGTATTCACCTATTTTTATTAAATTATAACGATATGACTCATAAGTATTATTAGATAGTTTACGCTCATATTTTAAATAATTTAAATATTCTTCGGTATATTTATCAGTTATTTCTTTATTTTTCACTTAACATCACTATCTAAATTATAGCACAAATTATTTATTAATAGTCTTTATTTTGATATAATACTTAATAGAAGTTAGGTGAATTACAATGGAAGTTCTTGCAGATAAACTAAGACCGCAAAAGTTAAGTGATGTTGTTGGTCAAGATCATTTAATAGGTAGTGGTAAAATATTAACTAATTTAATTAAAAACAAAAAGATTTTTTCGATGATTTTATATGGTAAACCAGGAATTGGTAAAACTAGTATTGCTAGTGCGATTAGTAATGAACTAGGAATGCGGACTAAATTTTTAAACGCTACTACTTCGAAAAAAGAAGATTTTGAAATGGCTATTGAAGAAGCTAAATTTTATGGTGATTTAATTTTAGTTATTGATGAAATACATCGGATGAATAAAGATAAGCAAGATATATTACTACCCCATATTGAAAAAGGGACAATTATTTTAATTGGACTTACTACCAGTAATCCTTATCATAAAATTAATCCAGCCATTAGAAGTCGGTGTCAAATATTTGAATTACATGAACTAAAAGAAGAAGATATTATTAAAGTTTTAAGGAAAGCTACTAGTAAACTAGAAGATATTAAAATTGATAAAAAAACTTTAGAGTATATTGCCTCTCTATCTTCAGGTGATGTTAGAAATGCTTTAAATTTACTTGAGGTATCTTACTACTCTACTAGTGATCATAATGTAAATATTGAAGTTGTAAAATCTATTAATAGTAAACCAGTCTTCTTTCATGATAAAAATGAAGATGGCCACTATGATGTTTTAAGTGCTCTTCAAAAATCTATACGAGGAAGTGATGTCAATGCTACTCTTCATTATATTGCAAGGCTCATTGAGGCAGAAGATTTAGATAGTATTTTTAGAAGACTATCTGTAATTGCTTATGAAGATATTGGCCTTGCTAATCC
>CANPZJ010000048.1 GCA_947588795.1 uncultured Bacilli bacterium | reverse complement strand
ATTAAATAATAAATCAAAGATGTAACTATACCAACTACTAGGTTTTGAATAGGTATGAGTTCATTTTTTATTTTTGGATGTTTTTTGGCAATAATTCCCAAAATAAATGTAACTATAAAAGTTACAATAACGAATATATTATGTAACAAAATAAAATCCCCTCCATAATATTTTATGAAAGGGAATTTTGCTTAACAATTATATTTATCTATCATTATCATTAAAAATTAATAATAATCTAACTATTTCTAAAATAGATGTTAGAACACCTGCTACATAAGTAAGAGCTGCTGCTCCAAGCATTTTGGAAACATAACTATCTTCATTATTATCAATTAGTTTTAATCTTTTTAATTCTGCTTTAGCTCTTTTACTAGCATCAAATTCAACTGGTAATGTGACAAGTTGGAAAAGTAGGCCAATACTAATTAAACCAATACCAAAGATAAATATTTGAAAGTATTCCGTAAGTAAACCAATTAGAATTACAATCCAAGAAAATGATGAAACTAAATTTACAACTGGGACAAGTAAACTACGAAAACGCATAAACTTATAACCAACTTTGTCTTGAATAGCGTGACCACATTCATGGGCTGCAACAGATGCTGCAGCAACACTTTCACCATGGAATATATCATGAGATAATTTAATAACTTTTCTAGTTGGATCATAATGATCAGTTAAATTACCACCAGTTTCGACTATATAAATATCTTCTAAACCATTTGCATCTAATATTTTTCTCGCCACATCAAAACCTGTTACTTTTTTCTTATTATCTGCCTTTTTATATTTACTAAAAGATGCACTAACATTAATTTGGGCAAATAATGGTACTAAAATAATTACTAAATATAAAACTATATTCATTACACTTGTATAACTATAATACATACTATATCACCTCGTATATTGTTCCTTCTCTGGTATCCTTTATTATTATACCCATATTTTTAAGTTCATCTCTAATAGCATCAGCTTTAGCATAATCTTTATTGGCTTTAGCCTTATTTCTTTCCTCTATTTTTTGGTTAATAAATTCTTCATCAACATTTTTTTCCTCTTTTTTAGTTAGATCTAAACCTAATACTTGATCAAAATCACTAATTAATTTAAATTTAGTAGCATCATTACTATCACTTTTTAATACATCATAAACTATCGACAAGGCATTTGCAGTATTTAAATCATCTTCTAAAGATCCTTTAAATTTAATATTAAATTCATCATAAATATCATTATCAATTTCACCATCACTATTTAAAGATAAAACTCTACTTTTTAATTTTTTATAAGCATTTTCAGCACCATCTAAAGAATCATAAGAAAATGTTAATTGTTTACGATAATGACTTTGTAAACACATAAAACGATAACTTAAAGGATTATAGCCTTTTTCTTTTAGAGTACTTACAGTTAAAACATCGCCTTTGCTTTTACTCATCTTACCAGATTGGTCATTTAAGTGTTCTCCGTGTACCCAGTAATTACACCATTTATGACCTAAAAAGCTTTCGGACTGAGCAATTTCATTAGTATGATGAGGAAAAATATTATCAACACCACCACAATGGATATCTAAATATTCTCCTAAATATTTGATACTTATACCAGAACATTCAATATGCCAACCAGGGTAACCTACCCCAAAAGGACTATCCCATTTTAATTCTTGATCATCAAATTTACTTTTCGTAAACCATAAAACAAAGTCGGCTTTATTTTTCTTATTTTCATCTACTTCAACAGTATCTCTAACTCCACCGATTAAATCTTCTTCCCCTTGATTAGTTAGAACATAATAATTTTTAAGTTTAGATGTATCAAAATAAATATTACCACCAGCTGCATATGCATAGCCATCTTCAAGTAATTTTTCAATTATTTTAATATATTCATCGATATTACTAGTAGCTGGACTTACTATTTCTGGCTTTTTAATATTTAAATCTGCAAAATCTTTGAAAAAAGCATCAGTATAAAATTTAGCAATTTCTAAAACAGATTTATGCTCACTTTTAGCACTTTTAACCATTTTATCATCACCGGTATCAGCATCACTTGATAAATGACCAACATCAGTTATATTCATACATCTTTTTACATTTAATCCGACATAATTTAAAGTTTTTTCTAAGAGGTCTTCCATAATATATGTTCTTAAATTACCGATATGGGCATAATGATACACCGTTGGACCACATGTATACATCGTAACTTCATCATCACGCCAAGGTTTAAACTCCTCAATTTTTCTTGTTAAAGTATTATATAGTTCCATATACTCTCCAATCTAACTAAGTCTTTCCAATACCTTTTCTCGACCTATTAAATATATTTCATCAGGAAGTTCAGGTCCATGTTCTATACCACTTATTTTTATCCTAATTGGCATATATAAAAGTTTACCCTTAACTCCTGTTTTTTCTTTAACTATATTGATAACATTAGCAATTTTCTCTGTATTCCAATTATCTAATTTTGCTAGTTCTTCTTTATATGTTTTAATAACTAATGGAATATTTTCATCACTATTTAAAAATTCTTCGTTTTCTTTACTAATATTAATATCATCATTAAAGAAAATACCAACTAAGTCATTTATTTCTTTACCATAAGATAAATGATCTTTATAAATAGTAAGTAATTTATTAACCCATTCATCTGTCTTATCACTAACATCATAAGTTAAATATGGCCTTACAAATTTTAGATATTCTTCATCACTTAACATATTAATATATTTGTGATTAAACCATTGTAATTTTTTAATATCATAAGTAGCTGGTGATTTACTAATTCTATTAACATCAAAGTTCTTAATTAAATCATCCATACTATAAACTTCTTCATTAGTTGCGGAACTCCAGCCAAGTAATACTAAATAATTAACAATAGCACTAGGTAAATATCCTTCATTATATAGATCCATAAATGAAGCATCACCATTACGTTTAGAAAGTTTATTGCCATCACTACCTAAAACCATTGGGACATGGATATATGTTGGGGCTTCCCAACCAAATGCTTCATATAATAAATTATATTTCGGAGTTTGGGCTAAATATTCATTACCTCTGATAACATGAGTAATATGCATTAAATGATCATCAATAACATTGGCAAAATTATATGTAGGATAACCATCACTTTTTAGTAAAATTTGATCTTCTAAAACTTGATTTTCTACTCTTACATCACCATATACTACATCGTGAACAACAGATACACCAGTTTTAGGCATCTTTTGTCTGATAACATATTTTTCCCCATTTTTAAGTTTTTCTTCTATTTCTTCTTTAGTTAAATGAGAACATCTACCATCATACATAAAAGGTATTTTTTTTCTATCACAATATTCACGCATTTCTTCTAAAGTTTCTTCCGTACAAAAACAATAATAGGCTTTACCCATTTCAACTAATTTTTCGGCATATTCTTTATAAATATTTATTCTTTCACTTTGAATATAAGGTCCATATTCACCTGACGTTTTTGGTCCTTCATCTATTTTCATATTACATAAATCTAGTGTATTATAAATAAAATCAATTGCCCCTTCTACTTTTCTATTTTGATCAGTGTCTTCAATTCTAAGTAAAAATTCTCCTCCATCATGTTTAGCTACTAAATATTCAAAAATAGCAGTTCTTAAATTACCAATATGCATAAATCCAGTTGGTGATGGTGCAAATCTAGTTCTTGCATTCATTAATAATCACTTCCTAGTACATATTATACTATAATTCTTTATTTTTTCCTATTGAATATTAAAAAAAATAACACAGTATACTCTGCATTATTTTAATTCAAAACCATCTTTAAAGGCATTGCCAACTCTTTCTGTAACTTTATAATAACCATGAGTATATGGATCAAATGCAATAGCAGATACTTTAGAAATATCAACATTATCGCCATTCATCACACTTTCATCAGCAGATACATTAACAACTTTACCGATAACACCACATTCACCATATTCTATAAATTCACACTCTAAACATATAGGAAATTCATTAATAATTGGGGCATCCACATTTTCAGATTTACTATAAGAAAGTCCACTTTTAGCAAATTTATCTGGTGTATCATTACCTGAAACTACCCCAAAATAATCGGCTTCCTTAACATGTTTACTATCAGCAATACTAACTGTAAATGCCTTTCTTTCTTTAATATTTTGAACAGTTTTATGTGTTTCAGTTAAATTTAACATAACCTGATCACGCTCAAGCATTGTTCCCCAAGCAGCATTCATAACATTAACGCTACCATCTTCATTATAAGTGGCTATCATTAAAACTGGCATTGGAAATATTCCTTCTGTTACTTTAATATTTTTTCTCAATTTTATCATCCTTTCATTATAATTATAACATACAAAAATTATTTTATTTACAATTTAGCGAAATATTATAACTAATATCAATTAAATTATATATCTCTTTTAAAGTAACACTACCATCTAATTTAATAGTAATCCAATTATTTTTATTCATATGATAACCTTTAAATATCTTTTTATTATCAACAATATTTTTAATATCATCTTTGGGATACCTTAAATCAATAATTTCTATTTTTTGCTCACCTTTAATACCTAATTTATTTTCATCTATAGTAAGGATTACTCCATACCATTTATTATTTTGCTTATTACGCCAGATAGCATTTTTGGGAAATTTTTCCCATAAGTATTCTAATTCATCTTGATATTTATTTTTTATATAGCGAATAATTCCTTTTGCTTCACTACTTTTAAAAACATTCATACTAGTACATTTATCTATGATATCTTGAATAAGACTATCATATTCTTCTCTAACTTTACCAACAAATTCACCAGTAATATCTTTAATATCTACTAAAATATATTCTTCTTTATTTATTGCATCTAGTATTTTAGAAGTCATATTATTATTTAGTACTTCTATTATTATTTCAAATTGATTATTACAGATTTTTTCTTTATATAAATATTTATTTTGTTCTTTTTTAAAACCATATTCTAATAATTTATTATGATTTATTATTTTATTTTTTAACTCTAACTTACGCATATTTAACTTCCAAACTTAACTACTACATTACTAGAATCTAAATCATCTAGATTATCAATATGACCAATTTTAGTATAACTATAATTTGTCTTAAAAGACTCATAAAAAATAACTAAACAATTATCACCATAAAGCATAATATCACCTTTATTAATATGTTTAGGATTAATTGCATTAGTTGGTAGAGTTGTATTCATATAAATATATTTTTCATTACCATTTAATTCATTCATAGTAAATTCTTGTGGTAGTATTTTTAAAAATTCTTTAACTGTTTCATTATCTTCAAGTTTAGCATTATATATTTTTCCATTTATACTAACATTAATATTTTGCATTGCATTATTCTCCTTTTCCTTTGTATCTTTTACATCTTCAGGTGGTGAATATTTTTCCCAACGATAAACTGTTACTTTTTCACCATTTTGAAAAACGTAAGTATAAACAAAAATTCCTTTATCTTTTTTCAAGACATTACCATCATTATAATTTTCCGTAATTTTTAAGAAGGGACTATTATCAAATATTTTAGCTTGCAAAGTATCTATTAATACAATAACTATTAAAACACTAAAAATTATTAAAAATATTTTTATCCATTTTGGCATAATATATTCACCACTATTTCATATCTATTGTACCATACATAAATAATCAAAATAAAGTTGATTAAATTAATTAAAATAAATTTAAATGTTTTTTTTTAAACTTTTTTACTTAATTTTTATTCATAAAAAAGAAATCAACATCTTTGTCTTTACATTCATACGGACATCATGACATTTGTCAGTATCATAGACAATAAAAAACAAAAAGGGCTGAATATATATACATATAAAATAAATTATTGTCTATTATTTTCTTATATTTTAAGCATTTTAAAATTAAATCT